>JAKEGR010000146.1 GCA_022615465.1 Planctomycetota bacterium
ACAGAACCAGCCGCTACTACGATCCTTTTTCCAGACCGCCAAGTTGAATCTGAATGCTTCCCAATGACAATGCAGGACTCAATAGAAGCCGAAGGAGGACGAAGGATATGATAACGCGACAAACCCTGGCGAGTTGTGTTTTCGTTCTGGCGGGCATGAGTTGGGTGGTTGCCACGCCTGCGCAGGACCAGGACATTGAGCGTTGGAAGCATTCGACCTGGCAGATGAGTTTGAAACTCGAGGCTCCAAATCTCGTTCCGCCCGCTGTCCAATGGGCATGATTTGACAAGGATCCTGTTCCCGGCTTTAAGGACAGGGTCAAGAAAATGCAGGGCTCCCTTCAGAAGCGACTTGAGCGGGCAAACGACGAGGCCGCGAGGGAACAGATCCGCTCATCACAGATGACGGTCAATTGGGATCTGGGTTTCAAGGAGGTAACCGGATATGAGGTCAACTTGCTCACATCGGTGCCGGGTGTCTCCACCATTATCTCATCGAACGGCCCCGACGGAAAGAAATGGATCGTGACGAAGATCGTTCAGATCAAGGGAAAACCGGTATGTTGGTGCATACCGGCAGAAGTGAAGACAGGCAACCAAATCGAGGTCACGCTTACTGAGAAGACCGTGTTTGGCTTGGAAGCGGTTCATGACGAGACGATGCGAGCACCGAGCCAAAGCAAGTAACAGAGAGCTTCTAACATGCATGCACCTGACCGGCTACAGCGGGCTTCGCCCGCTTCCGCCGGCAGGCGAGGCGCAACGTTGGGCTGCATGAAAGAACGAATGGAAACGCTCGAAGAGAAGATAGCCCGCGTGGTCAAAGAGGATGTGGCCGTCGTGCCATACGATCCTCGTTGGCCGGAGATGTTTGAACAAGAGCGGCTTCATTTACTGTCTTGCCTCCCTGACGACTTGATTAAGAGAATCGAGCATTTTGGCAGTACCGCTGTTCCCGGTCTTTCGGCTAAACCCATTGTTGATATTCTGATCGAGGTGGCCAGTCTTGATGGGACCAGGCAGCGAATTGTCCCCATCCTTGAAGCCCAGGGGTATGAATACTTTTGGAGACCGTCTTGGGGAGACGACACGCCGCCTTTTTACGCCTGGTTTATCAAACGAGACAAGAACGGGAATAGAACACATCACATTCACATGATCGAGTCTCACTTCGAGCACTGGGACAGACTTCTATTCCGGGACTACCTGATCGAACATCCAGACGTTGCCAGTGAGTATGGCGATCTCAAAGTGAGACTCTCCGGTACGCATCATAACGACCGCATAGCCTACACGCAGGCCAAGAGTAACTTCGTCAGGCGAGTTACTGCAACGGCCAAGCAGGTTTATGAAAAGGCCCAACCAGCGCATGCACCGGACGCGCTACCGCGCGCCGGTGGTGCTTAACGTTCGGCAACAAGAGTAAGGGGCGCATGAAACAACCACACGCCCCAGGTAGTTCTGATGGTATAGACGCTTACTTCAAAGCCTCAATACCTGCGCCGAAGTTGATATGAAACGGCACACCATCCAACACGAGCGCGGGAACCGATTTCACGCCGCTCGCCTCGGCTTCAGCGATGCGAGATTTCGCTTTCCCCAAATGGACAATCTCAACATCGTATTTCAGAGGATCGACGGCCTGCGCGACCTTCTGTTCTGCTTCCACACAAACCGGACATCCCGCGTGATAGAATACCGCCCTACTTCTGTTCATAACCGTTACCTTTCTCTATGCTCACTTGCGCAACGACACCCATGCAACTCTGCGTGGTATATGCTGCTCTACTGTATGACTACGACACATTTCAAGACTCCGCAACGGGGCACGTATTGGTGCCCCCCGCACATTTTGGTAGATATTGAGGAAACAGACGATGGAACGTGATGAAAATAGTTCAGGCGGTACGCTCTACCGGAGACTTGAGGATGTCATCGGCTGCAAGTGGTCCGTTTCCGTTCTCCTTGCCGTGCGCAAAGGGATTGTCCGACCCGGTGCCTTGGAACGCCACATTTCTGGTATTTCCACGAAGGTTCTGTCCGAGCGTCTCCGGAAGCTCACACAGTACGGACTCCTATCAAAGACCTCGTTTCCAGAAGTTCCCCCGCGTACAGAATACGGGCTCACTCAGACTGGGCAGAAAGTCGTCAAGATTATCGAGCAGATCCATGAGGTCGATCAAGAGCATAGGAATGCCGAACAAGGCGGTGGACATGTACGGTGAACCCGCGGCGGGTTCACCGCCAGTCACCGCTGACGTTGCCTCGAAGACTGGCGCGGGATGGTCAACTTCAATGCAGTTCGATCGATACAATCTGAACCTCGCTGGCGAGTGCCGCGTTGCTGCTGAACTCCTGCTTCGCGGGCTGTTCGCGAGATCGCTCGGAGCGAACGTCGATCCCTACGAAATGCCGAGCTCGCAAAGCACGATGCGCGATGGAATGCTCGTGTTGGCATACCACCACTTCACTGGGCAGGGGCTGCGAGAGGGGAGCCGTTTTGACCCTAGCAACGAGGTGCCGCAGTTCGCGACCCGAATCCGCTCGTTCATCGACGACGCCCAACACCGAGGTGCGGCAGGATGAAGCTCGGCCTGTTTTCAGTAAGCTACGCGGGACCAATATGTCCAGTGGATGCGTGGCAACGTTTTTGCTTGACGACATAAACGACCGCGCCCCATCCTCTGCTCTGGACAAGTTCTTTGTTCGATTGCAATCGCCTTAGCTGCGAAGGATATGCACTCGCACATGCTGCTGGCTGTTGCAACGGCGATCTGTTATGCGCGGTACTCCACGATCCCGCGGTCTTCCGAACATGACACGAACGCGAAGAAGCGAGTGTCGCAAAACCGGCCAGAAGTCACACCCCTCACCAGCCGGGGCCAACAACTGAGCTTTACCTCAGGTGCTTAATTTGACATACTCCCGCACCCGGAGTGGTGATTCCCGAGCCAAAGGATTCCCCCACTCTCATTTGATCATTTGGGGGGGAGCGAAGAGCCCCCTCGCAGACATCCGCTGGGGTTCCCTGGATGAAGCTATTTTTCTCCGTCGGCGAGCCGAGTGGCGACTTGCACGGCGCGAACCTGATTCGCGAACTGCGTCGGCGTCGCCCTGATTGCGAAATCGTCGGTTATGGCGGCCCGCGCATGGCGGCCGCTGGCTGCATGCTCCACGAAGACCTCACCAGGCTCGCCGTGATGTGGTTTGCCCGGGTGCTCTTGAACCTGCACCATTTTTGGGATCTCGTCAGCCGGGCCGATCGCTACTTCCGCCATCATCGCCCCGATGCCGTGGTGTTGATCGACTATCCGGGCTTCAATTGGTGGATTGCTCGGCGGGCGAAGGCCCACGGCATTCCGGTGTTTTATTACGGCGTGCCTCAGCTCTGGGCGTGGGCTGGCTGGCGCGTGAAGAAGATGCGGCGGTACGTGGATCACGTTTTATGCAAACTGCCGTTCGAAGAGGCCTGGTATCGCCAGCGTGGCTGTCATGCCACGTATGTCGGCCATCCGTATTTCGACCAGCTTCGCGCGGAGCGTCTCGACGAGTCGTTCCTTCACACTCAGAAGACAGGCCGCGGGCCACTCGTCGCCATCTTGCCCGGTTCGCGGACGCAGGAAGTCGAAGGCAACTTTCGCCATTTTTTGAAAGCGGCCCACCTCGTGCATCGGGATGTACCCCATGTCCGGTTTGCCGTCGCGGCCTTCAAGCCAACCCAGGCGGATTGGATTCGCCGCGAACTCGCGGGCAGCGAACTGCCCATCGAGGTTCACGTTGGCCGAACGGCTGAATTGATTCATGCTGCCGACTGCGCGATGGCCGTCTCCGGCTCGGTCTCGCTTGAGCTGCTCTATCACACGACCCCGACCGTCATTTTGTACGCCGTTACACGGGCGGCCTTCTTCGCGCAACGTTTTTTCCGCAAGGTCCGTTACATCACGCTCGTGAACCTGCTGACGACGGACGACTTGTTTCCGAAGCATGTGGCAACCTATGACCCCAACGATCCAGCCGATGCTGGAGTCTTGATGCCCGAGTACCTCACATGCCAG
Source organism: Planctomycetota bacterium (assembly GCA_022615465.1). Lineage (GTDB taxonomy): Bacteria > Planctomycetota > Planctomycetia > Pirellulales > Lacipirellulaceae > JAKEGR01. The sequence goes on from JAKEGR010000146.1 coordinate 4,055, forward strand.
GACAAGTCGGCGCAAGTCGCCGGCCACGTGATCGAGTGGCTGACCCAGCCGGCAAGGCACGCCGCGTGCGTCGCCAAGCTGACGGCGCTAAAGGATCAGGTTGGCTATGGCGGGGCGTCCTGCCGCGCGGCTGAATACCTGCTCACTGAGCTTGGATCACGACCACGGCCCGCTCTACGCACGCACTATCCCTTCGCGACACAGCTTGAGGAAGCCTTCCGCGGCGCCGCGTGAACCCAGCCGATTTCGGATTGCGGACGATAGGCTGTGGACTGGATAATGCCAAATCCGCACTTCACACTCCGCCATTCGTTTCCATGCTTCTCGGCGAACCACCTCCGACACAAGCCGACCTCCATTTCCGGCTGTTTGGCTTTCCCGTACGGGTCCATCCATTTTTTTGGCTCATCACGCTCATGCTCGCGATGGGGGGAGGGAGCGAGAAGCTCGATCCGGTCGATGCCTTCGTTTGGGTGGCGGTCGTGTTCTTGTCGATTCTGGTCCACGAGTTGGGGCACGCATTCTTGCAGCGCCGCTTTGGCGGCCACCCGCGGATTACCCTCTACGGGATGGGTGGTTTGGCTTCCTGCAACGACTGTGATCGTTCACCCCGCAGCCAAATCATGATCTCACTGGCCGGGCCGGTGGCGGGCTTTTTGCTGGCCGCGGCCGTTATGTTGCTCTTGAACCTTACGGGGCATCGCGCCGGTTTCGCCCTGACTGGCGATCGAATTGATTTGGCCGCGTTGGGAGTCGACAGCGTGCTGGCCCCCCGCTTGCTCCTGTTCAACGCGTATTTCGAGCCGTTGGCATCCGCCGGCATGAACCAATTTGTTTCACTCATGTTGTGGGTCAACGTGGCGTGGGGAATCGTGAATCTCTTGCCCATTTACCCGCTTGATGGAGGACATATCGCTCGTGAATTGTTCACGCTACATCATCCGCGACGCGGGATTATCCAATCTCTCCAGCTTTCCATCGGCGCCGCCATACTCATGGCGGTCTACGGACTGACCCGCCAGTCAATGTTTACCGTTCTCATGTTTGGACTGTTGGCGTACAGCAGTTACCAGACACTTCAGGCATATCAAAGGCATTAACCGCCGTTGAAGAAGTCCGATCGGCACCGTCGCTGACGAAGCACTTCCGCCACCATGTCCATGTCTGTTCCCACACGACGAGTCGTCTTGTTAGGCGCGAGTAACCTCACGCGCTCGTTCGCCACGGTGGTCGAAACGATGCGGCTCACATGGAACGAACCGGTCGAAATTATGGCCGCCATGGGTCACGGAAGGTCGTATGGCCGGGATTCCGCGGTCCTTGGCCGAAAAATTCCTGGAATTTTTCCCTGCGCGCTTTGGCGAGATTTACAACGCCGTCCGCCGCTTCCGACCGCGGCGTTGATGACCGACATCGGCAACGATTTGTTGTACGGAGTGCCCCTGGATCGACTCTTCGATTGGGTGGAAAGCTGTCTCGATCGCCTTGTTGCGGTGGACGCGACGATCGTCGTCACGCAACTTCCCCTGGGCAGTCTCGCGCGGCTCGGAGAAACGCGGTTTCGGTTGTTCCGACGCCTGATGTTTTCTCGCAGCAGCCTTTCATTATCCCAAGCGATGCATCTGGCCAACTTGACCAACGAGCGTGCTCTCGCACTCGGCGATTGGAAAAATACCTCGGTAATTCCCGTCTCAGATGCCTGGTATGGCTTCGATCCGATTCACTTGAAGCGTCGCGCGGAGCGCCAGGCATGGCCGGCGTTCACGTCGTCATGGCGTCATGAGGAACCGCTGCCGACGGCACCTCGACCTGGGTTTTTGAATCGCGCTTACTTGTCATGTTTGGCGCCGCTCGAGCAGTCGATATGGGGCGTGCTGCGTCACCGCAATCAACCATGCGGATATCTAAATGATGGAACTACGATCTCGTTGTATTGAAGCGATGCGCATCGTTGTTGAGTCGTCATCCAACGAATGACGCGGTTCATCGCGCCGAGTTGTTGATGAGCGCTCGCGAAAAATTTTTTGCCGCCGATCATTTTTTTGGCAAAATCATGTTGCACAAAAACTACAAAGTCGTACAACTAAAACAAGTGACACCGGTTTCGACGTGTTACGAATGGGATCGAAGAAACAGATTGGTCTATTCGATCGTCAACCGCAACACGGCTTGCCGGGTAGCTACCTCGGAATGGTAGCTGGTTTTCTGATGGTGAGGTCGGCTGCATCTCCGTTCGCCAGTCGATGGATCACCAGAACTTTTTTAAGGAGGATTGACTGTGGCCAAGAAAAAGAAGACCGCGAAGAAGAAGGCGGCCAAGAAGGTTGCCAAGAAGAAGAGCGCCAAGAAGAAGGTCGCCAAGAAGGGCGGTCGCAAGAAGGCCAAGCGGAAGACCAAGAAAGCCTAGTGGTCGCGGCATCCATGTGCCGAGGCGAGCGGCGTGTTTCTCAAGAAAACCGCCGCGGAAGTGAACTAACGAGAAAGAGCCGCCGGGATGCTCCCGGCGGCTCTGTTTGTTTCATCGCGATCTGGGGCGAAGGGGTCAGGTCCATGTTTTCGGTCAACGCCGGTAGGTCCAAGTCGTGGCCTGTTGGCCGAAAAATGGACCAGAACCCGGCCAGTTAGAGCACCGATAAACTTGGCAGCGGCGGTTCCGCTGCGTGCGATGTACACAGGCCGCGTACCAGCAGGGAGCAGATTTCCCGCAGGAATGGAGCGGTGGCGGCATCTTCAAAGTTGCCTGCCGTGTCCCCCGCGTCGCCGCGTTTACGAAGATCAATGTTGATCGGTACTTCTCCGAGGAAAGGCACATCGAGTTCCGCTGCCCGCCGCCTGGCCCCGCCCGAGCCAAAGATGTCATATCGCCTGCCGCAATCCGGGCAAACGAAATAGCTCATATTCTCCACCATTCCCAACAGGGGGATATGCACCTGGCGAAACATCGCGATTGCCTTCACCGCATCTAGTAGCGCCACATCTTGCGGGGTACAGACGACCACAGCGCCTGTCAGGGGCAGCAGTTGCGATAGTGTCAGCGCAATGTCCCCCGTTCCCGGCGGCATGTCGATTACCAGATAGTCGAGATCGCCCCACTCGGTGTCGCGCAAAAACTGCGTGATCGCGCCATGCAGCATCGGCCCGCGCCACACGATCGCTTCGCCGGCAGGCACCAGGAAACCCATGCTCATCACGCGCAGGCCATCCTTCTTGATCGGCTGCAGACGATTGTTGAAGAGTTGGGGCCGCTCGTTGACGCCGAGCAGATGGGGGATGCTCGGGCCATAGACATCGGCATCCATCAGCCCGACTTTCGCGCCGGCGCTCCTGAGTCCATACGCCAGGCAAGCCGCAATGGTACTCTTGCCGACGCCACCCTTGCCCGAGGCGACCGCGATCACGCTCTTCGCCGCGAGACCAATCTGCCCGATTTTCTCCGGAGGCCGATCGTGCTCGACAATTCGCACGCTAACCTCCGCAGCATCCGGCAGCTTACTCCGGAGCAGCCTCTCCGCTTCCTCACGAATGTCCTCCCAAAGCGGCGAGGCCCAGGTAGTCAGACCCAGCGATACGTCAACTCGGGTGCCGTCGATCTCAACCACATGGACCTGCTCCATTGGCACAACGCTCCGGCCGGTTTCCGGATCTGCCAGATCGGACAGAGCAGCGATGACGTTCTCATGGTTGATGGGATCCACGGGCATAATTGACTCCAATAAACAAAGAATTTGACGGAGGGACGCTTGCCCCAACCTACCCGTTTTCTACCCATCTTGCCAAGGCAGTGATGCCCAAACGGCCTCCACGGCAGACATTCCTTCCTGCCCTTGTCGCCGCCCGGCACATGTCGCGGCGTGTCGACGGCCTATCGCCAATACTCCCTGCAAACAACGGGGCGAATCAACAACCTCCACTATCCCGGCTTCAAACAGAGCATCCGCCACATCGCGCCAGCCGTCGCCAGCCGCCTGCGTCGGGTGAGTGCTCGGGGGGATCAGACTCGTGTCCAGGGCGGCGACGAATCGTGCTGAGGGGAACTGTTGCGTGGCATTGCCAATCCAATCGAGGATCTGGCCAGCCTGGTCGCGGTACACTTCAACAATCGCCAGGCCGGCGGGTCGCCGTTCGAGCCGCGTGCCAAGTTCGCTCAGGCTGCGAACTTCATGCAGAAGCGGAGCAAAGTCCGCGGAGGGCGACGCGCGCGCAAGAGCAATTCGCAACGCCGATGCCCAACGGCTTGTCCGTTCACACACAATCCATTCGCAACGATTCATTGCTCTTGTTCCGCTGAATCCAGTTCAAAGACGATCGGCTCCGCGGACGCCTCGACCACCAGACCCAGTTGCACCAGCCGGCGATATAATCGCGGGCGAGTCATCCCGAGCAGGGCGGCCGCTTCGGTCTTGTTTCCGCGGGCCTGGGTGAGCGCCCGCAGGACGACCTCTTTCTCGATCCGAGCGAGCAGTTCGTCGAGCACAATCCGCTCTGGCGGCTGCCGTTGCGGTAACGAGGCAGCCTTGGCGGCGTGATAGATCACGGCCGGCAGATCGCCCGCCGTGATTTCGTGTGTCTTTGTGGTTTGGTACGCGGCAGAGATGACCTCGCGCAGTTCGTTCAACTCGCCGGGCCAACTGTGTAATGTCAGCAAGTCAATCGCATCGGGCCGCACGAAGCCGACTTGCTTCTCGCTGTTCCGATTGCAGGCTTCCAGGAAGCATTGCGCGAGGATCGGCAAATCCTCGATCCGCTCGACCAGCCTGGGCAACCGGATCGTCAGGGTCGACAGTTCATCCAGTAAATCCGCGGCGACTGGCGGTGTTGGCACGGTTTGCGGGTCGATTGCCGTGACGACCCCAGCATCGCCGGAGTTGCCGGCAAGCGACATATTGCGGGCGGCGTGGGGACGATCAGTTCGTGTCGCGATGACCCGAGCAGCGATGAGATTCCTGCGAATTGCCTCCGACAACTGCGCCTGATACGAAGCCGGCATGCACTCCAGATTGTGCAGCAGCAGCGTTGGCCGTTGTTTGGCGTTTCCCGCTGCTGGTCCGCGACATGAATCGAGTATGCGACGCCACCGATCTTCCGAAAGAACGTCGCAGTCAACCGGCACCAGGGTGACTGGCGCATCATCGGCCGCGTGGTAATGAATGGCTCGCGCGGCGTGCGTTCGACCGGTTCCCTGGCTTCCGTGGATCAATACGTTCGCACCACTGGCCGCCGCGGCCAGCACTTGTGCCCGGACCTTGCGCATCGCCGAGCTATTGCCCAGCAGCGATGCGGTGGCATACTCGGCTGTCTGTGCATGGCGAAACCGTCGGATGGCGCGGTGCAACTCATCGGCCGACGGTTCGCCGGAGAGTTTCGCCACCAGTTCCTGTGGCGAGAGATCGCGGTCAGCCAAGAGCACGATCACCCCACCGCGTTTCGAGGTGATTTGCGAACGACCGTCACCCGTTCCAGCGCGATTCACCGGCATTTCGAGCGGCACAAAATCGGCATGGCGATGCACCAGCCGACCATCGCGGGCGATGCACGACACGGTCGCGTCACTCACTTGTCCGGCCAAGGCATGTGGCGGTGGGCACAAACCGGTGAGCGGCCCGACCGTATCGCTCGCGGCACTTCCATCGGACGTCGGCTCGGAATGATATTCCACATATCGGCCGGCAATTTGCTTCGCATCGAGGCCCACCCAAGCCGCCAAAGCCGGATTGCAGTAGACGATCCGCCGCTCGGCATCGACAGCATAAATCGGCCGACCGCTGCGACCGAATAGCTTGTCGAGCGATGGTTCTGCGGTGCGAGTGCGGGCCATGGCTGAGAATTCATTCCGGGGAGGCAGCAGCGATCGTATCCGACGCCAATCTCCAGCGTGTACTAAAGCAGTCTCGTTCGCAAGCCAACGGCAATAGCCCGGAGCCGCCAGCGGGTGTTACAATCGCGACACCGCCGTTCTCAACGCCTTAGCCGATTCTGCCATGTCTCTCGATCCGGTTGAAATTTTGCAGCGGCTGATAAGAACCCCGAGCGTCAATCCGATGGGGCGGGACATATCCGGCCCGCACTACGGCGAAAGCCATTTGACGGACCTGCTCGTCGAGATTTGTCAGGAGCATGGCTGGCGATGGTCGCGGCGGCGCATCCATCCTGAGCGAGACAATCTTGTGGTCTTCGTCGAGGGCCATCCCAAGCCGCACGAGGGAGGCGAGTTCCTGCTGTGGGACGTGCATCAGGATACGGTGCCGGTCGATGGGATGTCGATCGATCCGTTCGCAGCGGAGTTGCACGACGGCCGGGTCTACGGCCGGGGTGCGTGCGATGTGAAAGGGTCCATGGCGGCGATGCTGGCGGCGCTTTCCCGACTGCCCAAAGTTGCCACTCCAGCGCGCCCAACGATCGTGTTGGCCTGCACAGTGAACGAGGAATGCGGCCACACCGGTGCGAGATCGCTTAGCCAGATGTGGAACAAGCCGTCCGCCGCGATCGGAAACCGCGAAGTGGTCGGCGGAACGCGTGACGATGCGATTCCGACCGAAGAGCATTTCTTTCCTCGTCCACCCGACATGGCGATTGTCGCTGAACCGACCGGACTGAATGTGGTGGTTGCACATCAGGGTGTGGTGCGTTGGCGGTGCCATGCACTTGGCCGGGCGGCACATACCTCCCGCCCAGACGAAGGAGTCAACGCCATCTACGCGATGAGCCGCGTCATCCAGGCGATCGAGCAATACCATCGCGAATTGTCCTCAACTTCGCTTGGTCACCCGCTTTGCGGTTGGCCGACTGCCTGCGTTAGCACGATCCACGCCGGAGTTGGCATCAACACGGTGCCCGATCATGCCACCATCGAAATTGATCTCCGCTTAAGCCCTGATGAACACCCCGGCGCGGCCTACGAGCGGCTCATTCAGTACGTCCGCGAGCGTGCCGACATTGGTTGCTGCCAGATCATTCACGACGCGCCCTTTATGGAAAGCAATGGGCTGAGCGGCGAGCAAAACCGATCGTTCGCCGATCGATTGACCCAAGTCGTCCGCGAATTCGGTCGGCCGAGCGCCTCGATCGGCGTGCCTTTTGGCACGGATGCGGCAGCCATCTCGGCAACCGGAGTACCCACGATCGTTTTCGGACCCGGGTCGATCGCCCAGGCCCACACGGCGGACGAGTTCATTGAGGTCGACGAACTGGAATTGGCGACCGAGATTTTCTGCCGTATCGCGTGCGACGGAGTTCGCTGAAAGTCAAGCACCACGAGCTCCGCCAGCGGACGCCGGCTTCCGAGAGGGTCGAGCCGGACGCGTTTTCACAAAACGAAACCGCGACGCCGAGTGTGTACTCCGCGTCGCGGTTCGCTCGAATCCATCCCCGAAGCCGCACGTCGCCCAATGTCCCCCCGGACGGCGATGCACGGCAGTCGCTTCTTAAACGCCCGGCCGGCGGCT
>JAKEGR010000147.1 GCA_022615465.1 Planctomycetota bacterium
ACAACCGGCGACGACATTTCAGCCATTTAACAGGTGTTTTCACTGATGATTCGCGTGGCGATTTTGGGCGCTTCGGGCTATTCCGCACTCGAGCTGATTAAGCTCCTATTGCGTCATCCCAACGTGCAGATCACGGCGTTGACGACGCGCCAGACCGACGCCCGCCCCGTTGGCAATGTACACCCAGAGTTGGCCCACAGGTTGGACTTGCGGCTGGAGAATCTCTCGCTCAATCAAGTCGCCGAGCGGGCAGACGCGGTGTTTTGCTGCCTGCCGCACGGAGCCAGCGCTGCGGCTGTTGCCGAACTGCTGCCACTTGGCAAGCGTGTGATCGATTTCAGCGCCGACTACCGACTTAACGACCCGGCCGAATACTCCCAGTGGTATGGCGTTGAGCACCCTGACGGCGCGCGCATGGCCGAAACCGTGTATGGCCTGCCCGAGTTATATCGCGAACGGATCAAAAAGGCGGTCCTGGTTGCCAATCCCGGGTGTTACCCCACATCGGCCATCCTGGCCCTTGCTCCGTTTTTGCGGGCTGGAGCGATCTCGCCCGACGGCATCATCATCGACAGCAAGAGCGGCGTCAGCGGGGCCGGCCGCGAGCCTAAGCCGCACTTGCATTTTCCCGAATGCAACGAAAGCGTCTCCGCCTATGGTGTTGGCACCCATCGCCACATGCCCGAGATCGACCAGGTGCTATCGGAGGCGGCTGGCAATCAAGTCCGGGTAGTTTTCACGCCCCACCTCATTCCGATGGATCGGGGCATTTTGACCACGTGCTATGCCCAGCCGGTGAAGGAATTATCGACGGAATCAGCCCAGTCGATCCTCGACCGGTTTTACGCGAAGGAACCCTTTGTGCGGGTGTCGGGCGCGCTACCGAGCACTAGGCACGTTGCCGGCACCAATTTTTGCGATATCACCGTCCGCAACGTACGGGGCCGGCTGGTTGTCCTCAGTGTCATCGACAATTTGATCAAAGGGGCATCTGGGGCGGCCGTGCAGAACTTTAATTTGATGCACTCCCTTCCCGAAACGACGGCATTATTGTAAAGAAGCGTTCTCCGGCGACGAGTTGGGTGGCGGCGACGTCCCAGCAGTTCCGTCGCGGTGAGTTCCATCAATCCCACGACCCCAAGCCTCCGGTCCTTCGATGTCTTTGCGACTTCCTCGAGCATTCCGCGCCGCAGGCGTTTATTCAGGTGTCAAACGGAATTCGAACAGGTTGGATCTGGCGCTGTTCAAGTCGGACCGGCCTGCCGTGGGAGCGGGGGTCTACACAAAGAATCTCGTGTGTGCTGCCCCCGTGAAATTCGACCGCCAGCGGACCCCGAGCGATTCGATCCAGGTCGTTGCAATCAATTCCGGGGTAGCCAACGCCTGTACGGGCGACCAAGGCGACGCCGACGCCCGACAAATGGCCGCCTGGGCCGCCGATGCTTGTGGCGTCAAGGAGACACAGGTATTGATCATGTCGACGGGGGTCATCGGGGCGATGCTGCCGATGGAGAAAATCCGGGACGGCCTGCAACTGGCTTCCAAGCAACTGGCCAGCGATGAAACCGCTTTGGAAAACGCTGCTCGCGGCATGATGACCACCGACACGGTCCCCAAGATTCGTGGTCGTGAGGTGGTCATCGGCGACGTCACGACGCGGATCACCGGCGTTGCCAAGGGAGCGGCCATGATCAGCCCGAACATGAGCACGATGCTCTCGCTCGTGATGACCGATGCAGCAGTGCGGGTGGAAGATGCGCAGGCGGCCCTGGTGGACGCCGTCGACGAGTCGTTCCATTGCATTAGCGTCGACGGCCACATGAGCACCAACGATACAGTAATTCTGCTGGCCAACGGAGCGACAGGTGGTCCGGTCCTCACTGGGAAGGCACTGTCCGACTTCCGGGCAACACTCTTCGAGGTCTGCGAAGATCTCGCCCAATCGATCCCAGCCGACGGCGAAGGGGCAACGCATTTGGTTACCGTCGAAGTACATGGTTGCCGATCGAGGCAGGACGCCCTGCGGATCAGTAAGACAATTGCCGACAGCCCACTCGTGAAGACCGCCATCGCCGGGGCCGACCCAAATTGGGGCCGCATCGTTTCGGCTGCTGGGTACGCGGGCGTTGAGTTTGATCCCTCGAAAGTGACTCTCCATCTCAACGGTTTGTTATTGTATGAGCGAGGCGCCCCGGTCGACTTTGACGCCGAAGTGGTTTCCCAATCGATTGCCCGCGACCGCGACACGAGCGTCGTGCTGCTACTGGAAGAAGGCACCGCCGCGGCCCGTTTCTGGACGACTGACCTTACGGCCGAGTACGTGCGGATCAATGCCGATTACCACACCTGACGCGTGCCCATGACCGATCCGTTGACGAGAGTCCGCCGCGGTGCACTTGTGCTATTGGGCTTCTCCACCTTTGCCATTGTTGCCCACCATGGACTGACGCGGCGATCATGGCTGGAATCGGCCCACTGGCTCGTGGTCACTATTTCCAGCGTAGGTTATGGGGAGAAGTCGCTCGAAGGCCCCGCCGTTCAGGCTTTTACCATCTTTGTGATCTTGGTTGGCATCTCCTTGGCAGCCTACACGCTTGGCGGCTTCCTTCAATTACTGACCCAGGGTGAAATCGACCGGGCGTTAGGAGTACGGCGTATGTCACGTGGAATCGATCAATTGACCGGCCATACGATCATTTGCGGCTACGGCCGCCTGGGCCAAACACTGGCGGAGGAACTGGCGGCTCATCGCGATGGGTTCGTGGTCGTCGAGCGCGATGCCCAGCTTGTCGCTGAAGCCGCGGAAACCGGATGTTTGTTCGTGGTGGGCGACGCGACCCAGGAAGAATCGCTCGAGAAAGCTGGCGTCCAGCGCGCCAAAGCACTCATTGTGGCGCTCGATTCCGACGCCGACAACGTGTTCCTGACGCTCACCGCGCGCAATCTCAACCCGACTCTGACGATCATTGCCCGTGGCGACCTGCCGACGACGGAAAAGAAACTGCTCCAGGCTGGCGCAAACCGAGTAGTCATGCCGGCCCTGCTCGGCGCCCGGAGAATCGCCCATATGATCAACCGTCCCCACGCGGCCGAGTTGATCGATCTGGTGACCGATCGCCGGGTGCTGAACGTCCAAATGGAAGAACTTCCCGTGGGAGAAGAAAGCCCGTGGGCGGGGACCAGCATTCGCGACGCCGGCACCCGCGCGGTTCATCGCTTGTTGATCGTTGCTCTCCGCCGCGCTGATGGGACGATGGTGTTCAACCCGGACGCCGACCTGGTCGTTCGGCCAGGGGACACGGCTATCGTGATGGGCAAACGCGAGGATATCGAAAAATTCCGCCAGGAACAGCGGCTGTAAGCTGGCCTACCGCTTCGTCACCGCCAGCAGGAAACTCGGCACGAGCGGGGCAAAGGCAAGCCGGTCGAGCTGATCATTGCCGCGTGCAAGGCTGATCATCCACACATGGACGTCGCGAGAGTGCCGGCTCATCGTTTGCCGAAGTTCGGCCAGGTGGTCGATGCTGACGACGTTGACGACGAGCCGGCCGCCGGAGCGGAGACGCCCGTAGGCGAATTCGGCGATTCGCGTCACTTCCCGTCCGCCGCCAGCAATGAACACCGCATCGGGATCGGGCAATTCATTACAGGCTTCCGGCGCCCGGCCAAGCACGGCCGTGACGTTCGCGACACTGAATCGCCCGGCATTCTGGCGAATGAGACCGTGGTCCTCGGGGTCCATCTCGATCGCGTAGACCGCGCCGTCGGCCGCCATCTGGGCCGCTTCGATAGACACCGAGCCGCTGCCTGCGCCGATGTCCCAGACGATGCTCGATGAGGCAATGTCCATCTGCGCCAGCGCGATTGCCCGGACTTCTGACGGCGTCAGCAGGCCGTATTTCGGCTTCGATTGCAGAAACGTCTCGTCCGGATTGCCAAAGAGGCGCCGCCCCACGGCCTCTCGGGGCCGATCGGGCGCATCGGGATCGCGAATCAGAATCAGGACGTTCAGCGGACTGAACTCCTGATCGGCGATTTCGGCTAGGGTGCCGAGCGTGACCCGTTCGTCTCGAGCGCCGAGGTTCTCGCAGACGTAGGCAGTAAAGTAATCAATGTGCCGATCCAAAAGCGCCTTGGCCACTTCCGCCGGACCGCACAGATCTGTCGTAAAAAGACCTACCTTTTGCGCCGAGCGAATCTTCTCTAACACGGCGTCGAGAGGATGCTTTCCAAGATCGGTAAGATAAGCCTCCTCCCAGCTTTCCATCACCCGAGCAAAGGCGAGCTGCATGCTGCTGACATGGGGCACCACGACGAACCGTTCCTTGCCAAGCTTGTCGCACACGTAGCGGGCCAGGCCATAAAACATCGGGTCGCCGTAGAGCAACAGCACCGTTCGCTTGCTGCCCGCCTTTTCGAGCGTTGCGACAAGTTGATTCAGATCGGTACTGATCGTGTAGCGCTGGGCCTTCGTTGGAGGAAGGAGGGCCAACGTCCGTTCGGTGCCGAGGAGCACTTCCGCATCGGCGATTGTTTGGCGCACAGAGGCCGGTACGGCATCCAGGCCGTCGTCGCCAATTCCAATGACGTGGATTTTGTCAGACACGGAGTGCGGGGACCGAATTCAGGATCAAGGGGACAGGGACGCCGCGGCAGTTCGCCTGGCACTTACACTTCTAGGTGCTGTGTAGGAGCGAGTCGGTAATTCATGCAGTCAAGGGCCGTTCAGCGTTCTCCCGCTGGTCGCCCTGGGGCCATTCGCCGCGCAGGTCTCAGTAATATAGCAAAAGCCACCCGATTTGCTCAT
>JAKEGR010000013.1 GCA_022615465.1 Planctomycetota bacterium
AACGAGCAATGCCACCGCGACAGCCGACGGCGGCAATGGTTCACTCCGCAGCTTGTTTGGCGCCACGATCGCCCGCGCTGATGCGACGGGAACCGGGGGTTCCTCCGCGGCCAACGGGCTATCCGCCGGCGGGATAATTATCAATCTGGAGTCCCATGCGACCGCGCCGGTGAGCGGGCAGAGCCGCGCGGAGGCACGCGCGGGCGTCACCAACCAGGGCAGGGATGCTGCCAGCGCGACGGGTCTGGAAGCCGCCGCGTTTTCGACCGGACTCCCAAACGATGCCGAAGCACACGATTTCTTTGCCGGCAACGGCAGCATCAAGAATCACTTCAATATAGCGACCGACGACGTGGCCGGCGCAACGAGCGACCTGTTTGGCCTGGTGACGTTGGGCGGCTCGAACAGCGAAGGCGGCTCGGCGGCTAGCCGGGTCTTCACAAGTTCCACCACGTATGCCATCGATCTCGCGGCATTGACCAATCCGCGACAAGACTTGCTGGTCGGACTATTGGATACGCACACCGAGGGAACTGGCTTCGACTCGCTGAATTTTCAAATCACGCGCGAGGGCGCGGTGGTGGTGAACGAGACCTTCGCGTCGCTGGTCAGCGCGGTCGATTACTTCGACAGCAAAATGCTGAATTTGGGTTCGAACGGCGTGTTGAACGTCAGCGGGAATTTGGATCTGGTTTTCTCGCTGTCGCTCACCACCAACGACGTGGGCGCCGGCTTCTATTTCGATTTCGTGTTCGGCAACTCGACGATTGATTCGGGCCGACCGCCGGGAGACTACGACCGGGATAGCGATGTCGACGCCGCGGACTACGACGTTTGGAAAGCGTCCTTTGGTTCGCTGGTGGATTTGGCTGCCGATGGCAATGGGAACAGCGTCGTGGATGCGGCCGACTACGCAATCTGGCGCGACCACCTGGGGATCGGCATCGGAGTGGAACTACCCGGTGATTACAACCGGGATGGCGATGTCGACGCCGCGGACTACGACGTTTGGAAAGCCAACTTCGGTTCGCTGGTGAATTTGGATGCCGATGGCAATGGAGACAGTATCATTAACGCCGCCGACTACACAGTCTGGCGGGATAATTTCGGCGCGACGCCTGGCTCCGGAAGCCAAACCAGTTCCGCGGTGCCAGAGCCGAGCGGCGGAATGCTCTTGGCATTTGCCGGCGTGTTGTTGTTCGGTGGGCGAAGGTTATTTGGAGGGCAGATGGCCCAGCCGAACCGCCTCAAACAAGCGGCTGCCAAACGGCTCCGTTGACAAGAGGATTCCGGAAGCTTCCGCGCTCCCGGGCAGAACAACATTGACATGGCGACACGCCCCCTCCTGCCAGCACTTTTCCAGGGGGGGCGGCAGGGCCGCCAACTTCTCGCTACTCACCAGACGGCACGAGTTCGCCTGCTTCGAGGCGGTTTCGCCAGCGACGCACATTGAGTCCCCGCTCGGTGAGACTCGCGGCTGGATTCGGCATCAACCGCTTGCCAGTGATCTCCCACAGATTCTGAACCGCCAGAACTCGATAGTCGAGGCTGTCGCTTTCCAGCCGATCAATCAAATCGGCAATCGCACCAGCCCGCACCTGTTCCGGCGTCTTCCCGATCTGCTCCGCATCATATCCGCGGAGCATCTCGTAAAGTTCCGCTGCCGCCACTTCGCCACGTTGCTCGACCAGCGTATTGCGGATGCTTTCAGCCGCCGCACGGTCCCGCGCCATCGCTTCCCGCAAGGTCTCAATGTGCTTCTCCCAATTGGGCCGCTGCTCCGAATCACGCAGCGATTCAACAAACGGGACAAACAACCCGACGTGGATGCTGCTGCGAGCCGCCAGGGACTTCACTTCCTTGCGTTTCCCCTCGCTCCCCTGCCATAACTCGAGGAGTTGGTCATCCGCCGGACGATCGATGGCAAGTGCCTCTTCCACAACCGGCGCGCCATACATCTGCTCGCTCCTGTGCAGGGGCGGCTCGTGATCGATCCACTCCGGCAGCGTTGGGTTCGCCGTAATGGCCGACATCTCGCCGTTGGCAATCGACCATTCCGACGATTGGTCGATTTTCTTCTCGCCTGACGCGTCTCGCCAGAGAACGCCGCCCTCGGGAGCATACAACTTGACTTCCATCGGCACAGCCGACGTCAGAGGATCATTGCCCGGCACATACGGTCGATTGACCTCCACGGCCAAGACCGCGTTACGATCCAAACCAACCTCCACCCTGTCCGTTCCGAGAATTAACAACACCGAGTTCTCGTTGTTCGCCGTGTTCAGCAGCACCACGCGGCCGTAGGCGACGTCGATCGCCGGCACACCCGCGCGCGCGGCGGGCAGATCGCTGGCACCGTTCGTCTCGGCGCGATCCACCGCGACGCGAGTCCCGCCGGACATCTCCAAATGGACGCCCGAAGCAAAGGTGAGTTTCGGCCGAAACTCGGGCAGCGCGAGCAGCCGGGCGCCTGCCTCCACGGTGCTGCGCGGCGACACGCGAAACCACGCGCCCTTGGGATCGTCCCACCGTAAAAGCACCGTCTTATCGCCCAAGTACGTGCCCAAATCGGGCAGTTTTTCCGCCGCCGGCGAATCCGTCACAGCGGGCAGCGGTGTCACCAGGGGCTGGCTGGATGAATCCGGGCCGGCGATCGGCTCGCT
>JAKEGR010000014.1 GCA_022615465.1 Planctomycetota bacterium
CAAGTGCCGATTCATCAGGCCCCGAATTGACGGCTGGAAACGTCTCGCGATCAGACCGCGGCAGAGGATCGGGGTGGGGAAAAGCTGGCCGCTGCAAAAAACGCGTCCAGGTTGGCCAGCGGCGTGCCGGGCGGCACGTCGCAGCCGGAGGAGAGCACGAAGTTCCTACGGCCTGCGTGGCTGCGTAGCAATTGGCTCGCCTGTTCGGCAACCTGGCCAGGCGTGGCCTGAAGGAATACCGCGCTCGGATCAAGATTGCCGCAGACGACCTTCTCCGCCGGCGCCTGGGCCAGTGCGGCAGCCAGGTCCATCGCAGCACCAAAATGAAAGGCTCGCGCGCCGGACTCGAACACCGCGGGCAGATGCACCGGTTTGGCGGCGCAATTGTGCAGAATGAGCGTAAAGCGGTCGTCGTCCACTGCTTCGACAATACGCCGGACGTAGGCCGAGGAGAACTCCGCGACCCCTCGTGGAGACAACAGACCGGCCGCTGGCTCGGCCATGATCAGGCCATCGGCACCCGCCGATTTGAAGGCTTGCGCATACGCGATGAGGAACCGGGCGGATTTCTCGATCAGCACGTGCATGAGTTCCGGTTCGAGCAGGGTCATTCCGCATGCTTCGCTCAAGCCGGTGAGGCGTCCGGCGAGGGAAAACGGTCCGATGCAGCCGCCCAACACGAGCGGTTTGGCGGGCAATCGCGTCAGTCGCGTCACTGTTTCCAAGTAAACCCCGGTGCGTTTGCTGCCGACCGCGGGCACGGCGAGCGTCTTGGCCTGATCGAGATGGGTGACGAGGCTTCCAATGGCGGTGGGGATCTCGTTCTCCGCCCAATGAATCGTGCAGCCAAATGCCTCGGCCTCAACGCTCAGGTCCATCGCCGAGAGCACAATCGTGGTTTGATACCTCTCGTGCAACGCAACGGAAGCGGCGAATTGCGCTGCCGGATCGGTAACGACGTCCTGGATGCTGGCTCCGGTCAGCGCCAACCCCGGGTACACGGCGATGGGCATGGCCCTGCGAGAGGCCGATTCCAAAATCAGTCGATTGAACGTGCTCATCGTGATTCGACGACGCGAGTACCACTTCACGCGGCTAATCTTTCTGCCACCGAGAATCCCGTAGCTTACCTTGGTTCAGCACACCCTTCAACGGGCGACAGCGGCCACTTCCTCGGCCGTTTTGCTTAGGATTCGAGTTGCTTGCTCGACCTGTTCGCGCGAGACATCAAGGTGGGTCACGGCGCGGAGACGCTGCGGAGCGACGGTATTCAGCCAGACGCCCTCATCGCGCAGTCGGGCGCCGAACGCGGCGGCCGTGCCGAGTTCCCGATCGACGTCGAAAATGACTATGTTGGTTTCCACGGAACTGGGGTTCAGTTTGAGGCCGGGGGTGTGGCGAATCGCTTCAGCCAGGTGGCGCGCATTGGCATGATCTACCGTCAGGCGGTCGATATGGTGCTCTAGCGCGTACAGGGCGCCGGCCGCGATGATGCCGGCTTGACGCATGCCGCCGCCGAGCGCTTTGCGGTGACGGCGGGCCTGACGGATCAGTTCGGCCGGCCCGCAGAGCGCGGAGCCAACGGGGGCGCCAAGCCCTTTCGAAAAGCAGACGCTCACGGTGTCGAAGTGCGCCGCCCATTCGCCGGCCGAGATGCCGGTGGCCGCCACCGCGTTGAACAGCCGCGCGCCGTCAAGATGGCGCGCGAGGCCGTGCTCGGCCGCCCAGCCGCAGATTTCCGCCACGTCATCGATTGGCTGAATGCGGCCGGCGCCGCGGTTGTGCGTGTTTTCCAAACACACCAGCCGCGTGCGGACGTGATGATCATTCGCCGGTCGGATGCGGTCGATGAGTTGCTCGACCCGCAGCACGCCGAATTCGCCCTCAATCGGTTGCACGGCGAGACCGAAAAGCTGGGCGTAGGCGGCTTGTTCGTAGTTGTGAATGTGGCAGTTGGCTTCGCAAATGAATTCGTCGCCCGGCTGGCAATGGACGCGCAAGCCAAGCTGATTGCCCATCGTCCCCGAGGTGACAAACAGGGCCGCCTCTTTGCCGAGCATTTCGGCCACTCTGGCTTCGAGCTGCCGCACGGTCGGATCTTCGCCGAACACGTCGTCCCCAACCTCAGCCGCGGCCATCGCGGCGCGCATGGCGGGAGTCGGACGGGTCACCGTATCACTGCGGAGATCGATGGGAAGCTGCATTTCGGGTTTTCTTTTCGCGGGTTTTCGGCGAGAATGGCGACGTTCGCGAATTATCCCCGGGTGCCAGCCGTTTCGCTAGTGCGATCCGGCCGAGCAGCGGGTGCTGAGGGGCAAATGGCACGCGGGAGCCGGGGCTGGAAACAAGTACATGCCAATCAACATTCAACGGATCGACACGCGTCAGCCGGGAGCCGCGGCTGGGATCGCCCAGTTGCGGGCGAAGCTGGCGCCGAGTGGCGATGTGGTAAGCGAGGCCGGTCGGCAGAAAACGATTGCCGTATTCGGCACGGCGATGGCGCCTACCGAGGTCGTCGAGCGGATTTGTTCCGACGTCCGCCACCAAGGTCTTCAGGCGGTACTCAACTACACGGCGCAGCTCGATAACGTCCAGCTATCGGCGACGACACTACGGGTGCCCACGGATGATCTTGTCGCATCCCACGCCGCCGCCGCGCCCGAGTTTTTGGAAACGATTCGCCGGATTCGCGATCATATCCTGCGGTTCCAAACGGCGATTCTGCACCGCGATGTGCAAGTCGATGGTCCGCGGGGGAGTCTTCTGCGACAGCGGTATCTGCCTCTCGAGCGAGTTGGAATCTGTGTGCCGGGCGGGGCGGCCGCCTATCCATCTTCCGTGCTCATGTCGGCAGTACCCGCGCAGGCGGCGGGCGTCCGGCAGATTGCCGTCGTGGCGCCGCCGACGCCGTTTGGGGCTTACAATCAGGACGTGCTTGCAACCTGCCACGAACTCGGCATCCGCGAAGTGTATCGGATGGGCGGCGTGCAAGCTGTGGCCGCACTCGCCTATGGGCTTGATGGGCTGATCAACGGGCCGCTCGCAAAGGTCGACAAAATCGTCGGACCGGGCAATCTGTTCGTCGCCCTGGCGAAGAAGTTTGTGTTCGGCGACGTGGGGATCGACTCGATTGCCGGACCAAGCGAGGTGATCGTGCTGGCTGACGAGACGACGCGGGCCGATTTTGCCGCCGCCGACCTGATCGCCCAGGCCGAACATGCTCCCGGATCGAGTGTCCTGATTACATGGCACGAACCGATGTTGGATGCCGTGGCGGCAGCGTTGGAACAACAACTCGCAACGACGCAGCGTGGCGGGCTGGCGCGCGAGTCGCTCGAGGCGTTCGGCGCGTTGATTCTGGTTGCCAGCCGCGACGAAGCGGCCCGGCTGGCCGAGACGCTCGCCACCGAGCATCTGCACATCGCGTGTGCCGATCCAGAAGAAATGCTCGGTAAGATCCGCTTTGCTGGCGCGGTCTTCCTCGGGCCTTACAGCCCCGTGACGCTGGGCGATTATATTGCCGGGCCGTCGCACGTACTTCCGACCGGCGCAACCGCGCGATTCGCGAGTGGATTGTCGTCGAACGATTTCTTGCGGTCCAATAGCGTGATTCAATTCACGCAGGAAGGTCTTAACGCCGTGGCCGACGATGCAATTCGCATGGCGGAAAAAGAAGGACTCACGGCGCATGGAGCGAGCGTCGCAATGCGGCGGAGTCATTGAATCCGTCGAACACGGTTGTTTTCCGCGGCCCGTTGGCTCGCGGCCACATCAATCCATGAGCGTCACTTAACACTTAGCAAGTTCCGGTGCTTCGCATCTCCCATGTCCCGCGTTCGACCTAACATTGCCGAGATGAGTGGTTACGTCCCCGGAGAGCAACCACGGGGCGAGAAGTTCATCAAGCTCAATACGAATGAGAATCCTTACCAGTGTTCGCCAAAGGTGAAGGTGGCGATCGGGCGGGTCGTGCAACAGGGTTTGCAGAAGTACCCCGATCCCCTGGCGGCGGCGTTTCGCATCCGCGCCGGCGAACTGCTGGGCGTCGATCCCGACTGGATCCTCTGCGGCAACGGGAGCGACGATATTCTCACGATTGTTACGCGGGCATTTGTCGGGCCGAGCGACATGGTGCGGTTTCCGACGCCGAGTTATCTGCTTTACCAAACACTTGCCGAGATTCAGGGGGCCGCCTGCGATATCGTCCGTTACAATGACGATTGGTCGCTTGGCGACGCGTTTGGAAAAGCGGACGACTGGGTCCGGCTGGCATATCTGGCTAACCCGAATAGCCCCTCGGGCACGATGCTGCC
>JAKEGR010000148.1 GCA_022615465.1 Planctomycetota bacterium
AAATCCCGCGACTATTGTCCGTGGCTGGGGGGAGCCATCACGACGGGCTGCAACCGTTCGATTCGCTCCGGGCCGGCGGGCTGCGCCACCATTTCGCCAAAAAGCGTATGGGCGTTTGCGTCATAAATCACAATCGGCAGGAATTGCCCGATCTGCCGGCGATTGCCGGTAAACACCACGATGCGGTCGCAATGCGTGCGGCCAATGAGTTGCAATCTCTCGCCCGCGTCACCTTGCTTCTCGGCCGTCTTGCTCGGTCCTTCGACGAGCACGGTGACCTCGCGGCCGAGAAACGGCTGGTTGTCCTGTTCACTGATCTGGTTCTGTAACTGGAGCATGTCGTTGTTGCGACGACGCTTCACCTCGTCCGGCACGTCGTCGGCGTAGAGCTTGGCGCCTTGGGTGCCCGGCCGCTGGCTGTACTTGAAGATAAAGCCGTTCTTGAACCGCGACTGGCGCACGAGGTCCATCGATTGCTGGAAGTCTCCTTCCGTCTCGCCGCAAAAGCCAACGATGAAATCGCTGGTCACCGACGCGCCGGGAATCCAGTCTCGCGCGCGGGCCAGCACGTTGCGGTATTCCTCAACCGTGTAGCCGCGCTTCATCCGCCGCAGCACCGCGTTGGATCCGCTTTGCACCGGCAGGTGCAGATACTTGCTCACCTTCGGCAGGTCGCGCACGGCCGCCAGCAGGTCGTCGGTCATGTCCTTCGGGAAATTGGTGACAAACTTGATCCGGTCGATTCCTTCGATCGCGTGAAGGCTCTCCAACAGGTCGCTCAACCGCCAGGCGCGTTGGCCGTCGGATTGACGGTAACTATTGACCGTTTGACCCAACAGCGTGATCTCCCGGCACCCTTCGCCGGCAAGTTGGCGCGCTTCGGCCAGAATCTCCGCCGCCGGACGGCTCTGCTCCGGCCCGCGGACGCTTGGCACGATGCAATAGGTGCAAAACTTGTCGCAGCCGATCATGATCCGCACGTAAGCCTGGAACGGGGTCGTCCGCATCGCCGGATCGCGGAGCGGGTCGAAGCTTTCGTGGCTCCGTTCGATCTGCTCGCGGCTTCCCTCCTTGCGGCCAAGACTGACTTCCATCCGCTGGCCGCCTGCCTTGCGAATCTCGCGCACGAGCCGCGGCAACTGGTGCAACTGGCCCGGCCCGACGACGAGATCCACATACGAAGCGCGCCGGAAGATCAGGCCTTGATCCTTCTGAGCCATGCAGCCAAGCACCCCGATCACCTTGTCCGGATGCTGCCGCTTGGCGTCCTTCAGCCGGCCAAGGGCGCTATAGATTTTGTCCTCGGCGTGCTGCCGGACGCTGCACGTGTTGAACAAAATCGTGTCGGCATCGTGGATGCTGGCCGTCAGTTCGTAACCGTCCTTGCGCAGACTGGCCACCACCAGCTCGCTATCGAGCAGGTTCATCTGACAGCCGACGGTCTCGATGTACAATTTCATTGAAAATGTTCAAGTGCCATGGACCGTCAGTTCTGGCTCTTGGCTTTCGGCTCGTGATGGTCGGTTTTCCGGTTTCGTCGCGCATCCATCTGCCGCTGTACATCCGCAACCAATTGATCTCGCCGCTGCCGCATCAATCGCACCAGCGACATCACCGCGATGATCGCGGCCACGGCAACCACCGCAAGATCCCAACGTCCGAGCCAGTCCATGGAAGCACTCCCGATCCGCAACCGTTCGATGGCGACAAGCCTATGGATTCTAACGCGCGACCGGTGCGTGCGGCGAGGCCGAATCGCTGCAAGGCGCGGTTGCACGTCACCTCGCGTGGGACACCTCCGGCGCCATGTCCGGCCCAAGGCGATCCCCCACCCGTACATGGTGGCCCCGCAAGAAGTCGGCGGCGGCCATCGACCGTTTCCCCGCTGGCTGCAATTCAAGGATCTCCAGTGCTCCTCCGCCTGCCGCGACGAATAGACGCGAATCGGCGGAAAGAACCGCGCCGGGCTTGGCGGTTGCCGGCAATGCCGCGGTTTTTCCGACTGCGGCAGCGGCCTCGCCGATGGCAACTCGATCGATGACCAGACGCAGCGGAACGTCCTCGGCCCGATGCCAGAACGTATACGCCCGCGGCCAGGGACGCAGGGCGCGCACTTGATTCCTGATGTCTTGGGCCGACCGAGACCAGGCGATGGCACCGTCTTCTTTTTTCAATCGCGGCGCTTTGCAGGCCAGATGCGCGTCTTGTTCGATCGGCTTCGCGGTGCCGGCCGCCAATTGATCGACGACCTGACTCATCAGCTTCGCCCCCATTTCGGCCAGGCGAGTTTCCAACTGTCCGGCATCTTCGTCCGGATCAATCAGAATTCGCTGCTGGGCAAAACACGGACCGGCGTCGAGACCATGCGTTATCTGGAAGACGCTGTTGCCGGTTTCCGTTTCGCCGCGCAACATCGCCCACTGCACGGGGGCCGCGCCGCGATACTTCGGCAGCAGCGACCCGTGCAGATTGATCGCTCCCAGCCGGGCCGCGTCGAGCGTCGCCGGCCGGAGGATCTCGCCGTAATCACAGACAACGAGCAAGTCGGCTTCGAACGATGCCAGTTCCGCCTGCGACTCCGGCAAGTTGACGCTTTCGGGCGACCATGTTTTCAAACCCAGCGCCTCGCCTGCCTGCTCGAGCGGGCTTGCCTGTTGCTGCCGGCCGCGTGGCGGCCGCGAAATCACACAGGCGACATCATGCGTGCTCGCCGCGAGCGCGTGGAGCGTCGGCACTGCAAACGAACCGGTTCCGAGCATGACGAGGCGCATGGTAGTTTCCAAAAAGTGTCACAAACTCCGCGGATTCACGTCCGCAGGCGTTCCATTTCTTCCGTCCGCGCGGCAATGACATCGTAGCCCGGCAGTTCGCCCGTTTCGAGCCTGCTCTGCCACGCCAACTCGAATTCTTCCAGCTTGTCACGAAGGGCCGCGAAGTGCGCTGGCCCGAGCCGATCGATGAATAGGGTTCCATCCAAGTGATCCGTCTCATGCTGCAAGATGCGAGCCGTCAGACCCGTGACTTCCCTCCGGATGTCATTTCCCGCCAGGTCATACGCTTGCACCTTTACCGTCGCATTGCGAGTCACCTGGGCATACACGTCGGGAATACTCAGGCATCCCTCTTCGTCTTCTTCTTGACCCCGGCCACCGCTGAGCACCGGATTGATGAAGACCAGTTCGGCCTCCGTTTGGTCCGGATCCCCCTCTGGATTGGCAATAAAGAGCCGGTACGGCAGATCGACCTGATTGGCGGCCAGCCCAACCCCCTTTTGTTCGTACATCAACTCAAACATTTCGGCGACGATCTTCCGCAACTCGGCGTCAACCCGCTTCAAGGGCTTCGAGAGGTGGCGCAAAGTCGGATGGGGATAATGAACAATTTGAAGGCTCAATGGACTTTCCTGCACATCATTCAAGAGGATGAAAGCACCCGGCCTGGTCGAAGCCGGCTGCATCCCGGCCCAGCGACCACCGACGCAAATTACCGCCCCAACCTGAGATTGCCATTATAGGGGGTATCAGACGGTCGGCGAAGTGGCGTGCTAGCCGCTGTCGTGGCACGGCTCGCGTTGACGGTGGCCGAATTGGTGGTGCGGGTGCGCCGAGATCTCGCCGCCGCTTCGCCAATCTGACGCTGGACTAACTAGCAAACATCGCAGTACCATAGTGGCATGATCCACAGCGTCGAGGCAATTTACGATCACGGCGTATTTCGGCCCGTCGAACCGGTAGTTTTTCCGGAGGGCGCGCGGGTCCGTTTGAACGTCGAAGAAAAGTATGGGGCTGAACCGTCGGCGGTCAAGCCGGCCGAGGGCGAAATTCCGACGCTGCTCGAGCGGATGAAGGATTTTGTCGGCACGGTACATGACCTGCCGCCGGACACATCGGTCAATCTCGATCATTACCTGTACGGCACACCCAAGCGCCAGTGACACCCGTCTTTGCCGATGCGTCGTACTACGTAGCGCTGCTCAGCCCGCGAGATCAGCACCATCAGGATGCGCTGCGGATCAGCAGTACATTGCGGCGCCCGATTGTCGTGGCCGAGTTTGTCCTAATCGAGTTGACGAACGCACTTGCGTCGATCGAATCGCGCGGACGTGCTGTGGCACTCTGGCCGCACTTGCGAAATGATCCGTTGGTTACGATTGTTCCCGCTTCTACAGAACTGGTGACCCAAGGTCTCGATCTCTACGCGCGTCGGCCCGACAAGGAATGGTCGCTGACCGACTGTATCTCGTTTGTCGTGATGGAAGGGCGGGAATTGACCGACGTATTGACGGCCGACCATCATTTCAAGCAAGCCGGCTTTTCGGCATTGCTCGTCTCGTAAGTGTCAACAAAAGGACGATGGAGCCATGAAACGACAACCGCCAACGAAACGCGTGCAGCGTACGAAGACCCCCGATTCCCTGGAGCTGTTGCGAACGGCGTTGAGGAAACGCACCAAGGATGAGTTGATCGAGGCAACTGTTGAACTGGCGCGGGACAGCCGGGCGACCCGGCGCAAACTGGAAACTCGGTTCAAAGTGCAACCGCCCGACGGAGAACTTGTCGCCGACACGCGGCAAGCGATCGTCGATGCTACCGACTTCGACGAACGTGACATGAATTACAACTTCGACTACGACCACCAGGCGTATCAAACGATCCAGCGTAATTTCGGACGAATGATCAACTCCGATCGCCTCGACACAGTGATGGAATTGTCGCTGGAACTCATGCGCCAAGGTAGTTATCAGGTCGAAATGAGCGACGAGGGTTTGATGACCGACGACATCGGCGACTGTGTGCGGGTGGTCATCCGAGCGATCGAGAAATCCGACCTGCCGCCGTCAGAAGTACTTACTTGGTGTAAAGCAATGCGGAAGTCGGATCGAGTCGGATTCATTTGTGATCAGGAATTGAAGGCCCTGAAAGAACGCTTTTCTGGCTAGTGGAAGAAACAGGGGCAGATCCAGTGTAAGGGTTCAAGAACTGCCTCCGCCGAGCCTCCATACACCAACTCGTAAAGGGAGTCCTCTCCATGCCTGGCCAATTAGCGGGCGTGGCACTACTGCCACATCCAGGTACACTCGCAATTCTGCTGGTGCTGTGTGCTTTGGCCGCACCAGTCTGGGCTGACCAAGAACCGGATCGGGACGCACCCGGCGTGGCTACTAAGGCGACCCCGGCCACCAAGCGACCAGCCTTACGCAAGAAAAAGGATCTGCCGCCGGAACCGGTGCCTGGCTACAGCTATCGCGTGATCGAGGGCTTTCACGTACTGATTAACAAGGAAGTGCTGGATCACGAGGCGGATCCCAAGTTCAAGCGGAAGCCGCTGTCGGTCCTGGAATTGGAGTTGAAGCTGATCAGCGGCCTGTTTCCTTTGGAGGCTGTCGCGCTACTGCGTACCGTGCCGATCTGGGCCGAATGGCCAAAGTCGGGAAGCCCTCCTTATGTGGTGGCAATATACCACAGCGGTCCCACGGATCGGCATCGTCGTCAGGGTGCGATCTTCCGTTACGAATCGCTGGAGCAACAAGTGAAATCCAACGCGATCGAAATCGTGAACATGGAAGCCCTGACCACCGAACATCAGCCGGCGACGGACTCAGGACGTTGTGTACTGCTGCATGAGCTTTCCCACGCCGTGCATCATCACCTGTTCGACTACGACAACGAACACATTAAGTCGGCGTATCAGCAAGCGATCCGACGCGGCCTGTACGCCAATCAATACGCCAGCACCGACGAGAAAGAGTATTTTGCAGAATTGAGCTGCGCCTATTTTGACGTGCTCGCCTACAAGCCTCGTTCGCGCGACGAACTAAAGCACTACGATCCCCTTGGCTACAAAATGATGGAGTTCACATGGGGCACGCCGGAGCAGATCACAACTGCCCGCGACGCGGAAGCTCGCACAATTTACCTCAAGGTGCGCAGGCGAATGCGCGCACTCATTCACTATGACAAACTGGACGAAGCAACGCGGCTGAGCGACGAGTTTCTGAGCTGCTATCGGGGCACAAAAACCGCCGAGTTGGCCCGCAAGGAGTTCGACGAGTTCGTGGAGGCGAAACGATGAGAGGGAGAACAAGGGGCCGGAATGGTTTTTCGACTGGATGCCATAATCCATGTCAGCGGTTTACAGTCGAAACACCATCCCGACCCCGTCGATAGGTGCGATCGCGTAGTTCGTCGCTGATCTTCCAGTCAACCAGCTTTTGCGCAGCCTGCGGTGTGAGCCACCCGCCCGCTGGATTCAGCAGTTGATCCAAGGCGCTGTGTATTGTCATGCCCATAATTCAGCAGAGTTTCGCGACTCTTTGCAAAGGAAGGTGGAGTTTCACCACAATCTGTGGGTAAATCGAGGCAGGCGAAGTGGCGTGCTAGCCGCTGTCGTGGCACGGCTCGCGTTGACGGTGGCCGGACCGAGCGCTAGAATCGCCGAGCAGCCTCCTCCTTTCCCTGACCACGCAAGTTGTTCGGCGTAAACTGCTTGTGACACCTGCCAGGAAAGCAATCTCGGTAACCAAGCATCGATGGCCACATCCTCTCCCCATGCTGCGTCTGTGCCCGAGCGACGACTCCCGGCCTGGGTGTTTTCGATCTTGTTTCACGCTGGCTGGATTTCGTTGCTAGCGATGGCGATCGAACAGGGGCCGAAAGGTGCCGTGGAAGAGCCGGGCCGCACGGCCGGCATCGTTCTGAAACGCACATCAGCCGAGGGCGATCTGTACAACGGCGAGGAAGACCTCGGCGAACAGCCGCTCGCTCCCTCACCGGCTGAGTTGATTTCAGCATTGCCCAGTGAAACGGTCCTTGCGGACCTTGGCGTTCATTTACCGCAACCCGCCACGGCCGGCCCGAACGCCGCCAGCGGCAGCCAGCCCAACGCCGGACAGTTGGCCAGCGGCGGGGGTGGCCGCGCGGGATCACTCCATGGCAGTGGCGATACGCGGGTCAGCGTGTTCGGTGTTGCAGGCACTGGCAACAAATTCGTGTACGTCTTCGACCGGTCGTCGAGCATGGAGGGTCCGCCGCTGGCCGCCGCGAAGCGACAGCTTATCGAAAGCCTCCAATCGCTCGACGACATCCATCAATTTCAGATCATTTTTTTTAATCACGAGATTCAGGTGTTCAACCTGCCCGGCAGTGGCGGGCGAATCGCCTTTGCCAGCGACCGCAACAAGCAGCTCGCGGCCAATTTTGTCGGCGGGATCACGGCCGACGGCGGCACCGATCGCTATGCGGCGTTGCGACGGGCCGTCGCATTGCAGCCGGACGTTGTTTTCTTTCTCACCGATGCGGACGACCCGATGTCGGCCAGCGAACTCGCCCAAATCGACCGCGCCAACCGGCGCGCTCAAACCGCAATCTGTGTCATCGAGTTCGGCCGACAAGCCAGCCAGCCGCAGGACAATTTTCTTATTGACTTGTCGCGGCGTAGTAACGGACAGTATGGCTATGTCAACACGACGCGGCTGCCGCCAAGGGATTCCTCCCCTTCCGGCGACGCGGCCCAAGCAGTGCCGTGACCGAGCGCGGAGGGGAATGAGTCCCGCGAGGCGCACGCCGGGACGGAGACCTGACCGTGGATGGGTTCTAACGACAAGGAACGATTCGAGGGTTATCTTTTGATTTCATTCTTCGGCAACGCAGTGTTCCTGTTTGGCCAAGTGCCGGCGACGGCCGATCCCGGCGCGTCGTGGCTCGAAATCTTTTTTTCAGGCGGCCCGATCGGCGTAACGATCATGGTCGTGTTGATTTTGCTATCGATCACGGCCGTCGCGCTATGCGCCGAGAATGTGCTCTCGATTCGCTCGGGAGTGCTGATGCCACCCGGTTTGGCCGAGTGCGTGCAGCAACGGCTCTCCCAAGGCGATCTCGCCGCAGCGCGGCAACTCTGTGACGCACAACCCAGCTTCCTGGGTTTTGTGGTGCGAAACGCGTTGGCGGAAGCAGAAGGAGGGTGGCCGGCGGTGGAAAAGGCGCTCGAAGACACCTCCGCCGAACAGGCCGCGCGGCTGTATCGCAAGGTCGAGTATCTTTCGGTCATCGCCAATCTCGCCACGATGCTTGGGCTGCTTGGAACCGTCGTGGGCCTGATCATGGCGTTTCGCGAAGTGGCAGCGTCGCAGGGGGCAGCCCGCCCCGCCGATCTCGCGTCAGGCATTTACCACGCGCTCGTGTCGACCGTGGCCGGTCTGGTGATTGCCATTCCTTCGTTAGGTGCGTTTGCGGTGTTTCGCAACCGTGTGGATGAATGGAGCGCCGAGACGGCATACGCCGCCCAGCACGCCATCTTGCCGATGAAACGGGCGCTGGCGGCGCGGCGCGCGGCAAACGCGCCGCCGCCACCTGCACCACCCTCCGGAACCGGAGTTCGTTGATGCGCGTCCCGCACCGTCCGCTCCAGACACTCGGACTGAATATGACGCCGATGATCGACGTCGTGTTTCAACTCATTATCTTCTTCCTGCTAAGCAATCATTTGGCGCAGCAGGAAAGCCACCTGGTACTCGATTTGCCCGCGGCGCTCAGCGGCCGGGAAGCCGAGATCAATAGTGCGCCGCGAGTTACGATCAGCGTTCTGGCCGATGGTCAGATCCTGCTCGGCACCCGCCCCACCCCAGTCGAGGAATTGGCGAGCCGGCTCGAATTCGAGAGAAAACGCGCCGGGAAAGACTTGGAGGTGCGGATCCGGGCCGATCGTTCGGTCCCCTACCAAGCGGTTGAGCCAATCCTACTGGCGTGCGCCGACGCCGGTGTCTGGAACGTCACATTTGCCGTGTACAAGAAGGCAACCCCGGCTCGGCCTTGAGGGACACCTTGGTCGTGCCCGGCAACCCGACCGGTGGGCCTTCAGGAATCGGCAACAACGCGGTGGCTTCAAGCGGTGCCCTCGCGGAAGGATTTCCGCGATCGGAATGATAATCCCGCCGCCAGCAAACCCAGCAGCACCAGCGTCCCGCTGGTCGGCTCCGGAACTGCGCCAACGATGCTCACGTCGGTCGTGAAGACCAAGGGTTGTCCGCCCATGTTGTAGGTCAGCTCCATCATAAACGCGGTCGCTCCCGACGCCGGGGCGGTCACCTGGCCAACATAAAGGCCGCCTCCTTGATCGCCCGACGCCGAACCGGACCAGATCGATCCGACGGTCGCGAGCCGAAAATCCCTTGATTCCAGATTGGTCGCCTGCCACAGCTTCACGCCCGTCAGGCTCGGACCTCCGGGCATCGTTTGAACCTGAATGGTCTTGCCATCCTCGGCGATCGTCCACGAAAACTCGGGAAACGTCGCACCCGCGAGCAGGGCGCCGTAAAACGTAGCGAATCCGGTCACCGCATCCTCGTTCAGCCCATGATCCGTGTTCGGCACATAACGCAGGTAGTTTTGGGTGCCCTGCAGGTCATGGAAATAGAACTGGGACGAATCAGGCACGAAAAACTCGTCGCCCGTCGAATTGATGATGTACTTCGGCATGTCCAGACGATCGAGGTATGAGTAGGGATCGACAATCGCCCGCAACTCCGCGCCACGCGGCGTGCCAAGCTCCTGCAGAACATGCTCGTTGACGTATTCTTCGATGGCCACCGAGTACCCATCCACCAGTCCAACGGTGGTGCCGATGTAGTGCTCCTTGTGGTGTTCCATCTGCTTGTCCAATTGAAGCACATCAATGACGGCTGGCGCGATCGCCCGCACGCGGTCGTCCACCGCCGCGGTGAGCCAGGTGGTCCAGCCTCGCTTCGAACCGCCCATCACGACAAAGTCATCGACCGTTCCCCCCTTGCTGGTAATCAGGCTGTCGACCGTATCCATGGCCCGCACGGCGCTCTTGACCATGGGCAGCAACAGCGGCCATTGGTCATCGCCGCCATCGAGGAACTTGCGATATGTTTTGGCGATGATCTCATCTTCCGTGCGGGTGAACGTCTCGCCGGCAAACTGCAGTGGTTCGTTTGGCACCGTTTTGAGTTCCGCCACAACCGACCCGGTCTGCAACGCCAGGGTAGAAAGGAGGGAGTCGACCGAAGTCGGCGGGCTGGGCGGGTTCTTATTGCTGCCGCCTTCTACCACCAGGAGTGCCGTGTTGGAGAGGATCGTAGTCGGCTTGACGATGGTCATATAGTGCTGCCACAAGTTCGGGGCGGCGGGATTAGCCGGGCTGGTGACTTCAGTTGGGTCACGCCAAGTCTGCGACTTCATGTCGACGACGTACGCCTTGTATCCGGGGCCTGATATTGTTTGAACGAGGTTGTAGGTGTAGCTCGGGTCAAACGCTGCCACGTACGTATCGAGTGCTGTCTGGGCAAAGCCCGCTGCCGAAAGCGCCAACACCAAAACGATCGCGGGCAATACCAACAAGTTGCGTAAGTCTCGAAATGTCTTCATGCGAATTCAATCTCTAAATCATTGTTTGCTGGAACGCAATCAGGTTCATTAGCAATTTCGATGTCGGTGACAGTAAGCCAAACTGGCCGCCTTAGCAGCCCGCAAGCGAACTCGCGGAACAGCCCCGGCTCACAAACGCAAAGGGGTCAGGCTGAAAGGCCACACATATTTAGTGGCCGCTTAATT
>JAKEGR010000149.1 GCA_022615465.1 Planctomycetota bacterium
CGGCAGTCCTTCCAGACGTGCCGCCGCTTCTTCCCACGTGACGGCAAACGATCCTGGTTGGGGATCGGCAAAGAGATTGACGTGGAAGTGGTAGAAATCGGTCACTTCGATTGCTCAATCAGACAGTTCGTGGCCGGGAACGCCCAGACATAGCTTGCTAGTCTGGCGGGAGGTGGTGGCCCATCTTGTCACGCTTCGTGGCCATGTATCTCGCGTTGTGCTCGTTGATTGGGGGCATGATGGGCACCTGATCCACCACTTCCAGATCGAAACCGCCGTAGATAAAGGCGTCGGTCTTCTTGGGATTGTTCGTCAACAGCCGGACCTTGCAGAGGTCGAGATCCTTGAGTATCTGGATGCCGACGCCATAGTCGCGAGGGTCGGCCTGATAGCCGAGCGCGACGTTTGCCTCAACCGTGTCAAGTCCCTGATCTTGCAAGGCGTAGGCTTTGATTTTTTCCACCAGGCCAATCCCACGTCCCTCCTGCGGCAGATAGACCAGCACGCCGGTTCCCTCGCCGCGGATCATGTCGAGGGCCATGTGGAGCTGGTCGCCGCAATCGCAGCGGAGCGATTCCAACAGGTCGCCCGTAAAGCAAGAAGAATGCAGTCGCACGAGCGGCGCCGCCGCCTTCGTCAGATCGCCCAGCACAAACACAATGGGTTGCATTGCCTCGTATTTCACGCCATAGGCGATGACCGTGCCCGTACCATACTTTGTCGGCAGGATCGCTTCTGCTTCGCGGTAAACGAGTTTCTCTCGGACCCGGCGGTAGGCGATGAGCTGCGCGATCGAAATGATTGGCAATTCGAAGCGGCGGGCAATCTCAACAAGCTGGTCACGATTGGCTCGATCCCCCGACTCATTGAGGACTTCGCAGAGAACCCCGGCGGGCATCAATCCAGCCATCCGCGCCAGATCGACCGCCGCCTCGGTGTGGCCGGCCCGACGGAGGACACCACCCTCCTTGGCCACCAGAGGGAACAGGTGGCCAGGACGTATGAAATCGTTGGGCCGGCTGGTCGGGTCGCAAATCGCCTGGATCGTGCGTGCCCGTTCGGCAGCGGTGATCCCGGTTCGCGTTGAGTGGTGGTCAACCGGAACCGTGAAGTTCGTACCGAGCGGGGCCGTGTTGGACTCGACCATCGGATGGAGGTGGAGCCGGTGGCTGACATCGGGCAGGATCGGCATGCAAAGCTGCCCGCGGCCATGCGTAATCATAAAGTTCACCGTTTCGGGCGTGGCAAGTTCGGCCGCGCAAACGAAATCGCCCTCATTTTCGCGGTCCTCGGCGTCAACGACGACGATGATTCGCCTCCGGCGGATCGCTTCAACGGATTCTTCGATGGTGGAAAACGGGTTACTCACAATTTCCTCTCCCGCCGCGTGATCGGCCGGAACAAGCTATTCGGCACATCTACTCGGCCCTATTATAGGGATATCTCGGCCGCCTACCAACCGGACGAGCGTCATGTTGTAGACTCAGGTCGCGGCTTACCGGTCGCTCGTGCAGCCGATCCATTGCCGCCATTCTTTTCCAGGGTGAAGCAAGCAGTGACATCCCCAGCAACAAACAGCGCAAACCACGCCAGCCGCGCGGAAACTGCTTCCGTCGCGCCGCTGGGTCGCGAGGAGTACATCGAACAGAGCCATTTCTTTCGGGTGCTCGGCGAGCGGCTTTCGGAGAACACGCCGGCCCAGGAGGTGCTCGCAACGGTTCGTGAGGAAGTGTTGGCAACGACGAAACTGCCGCTGGCGATTGATTTTTTGCTTGGTGAACTGCGGCACGAAGGCGTTCTCGGCCCGGCCATGGCCCATTTGCAGCACTACTTCACGCCGTTCCAGGCGTTCATCATCCTGGAATCGGAGAACGAGCGGCTGCGATTCGACCTGCGAATTGGCCTGGAGATTCTGCGGCGCGAGGCAGAATACCGGGCGGGCGATCCCACGCAGCCCGGGATATTTCTCTATCAATTTGAGGCCCTTTGTCGTAATCGGCTGGGATACGAACGCGGCCTGGAGGCCGTGGCCCGCGATCCGGCTTTTGACACCACTTGGCGCGACTGGATTCGCAAGGTGCGCCGGCAAATCGGCATGGTGGATATCGCCGACCTCATTTATGTCCATAGCGAGCACTATCGGCAGCGGAACGCGAGCGGCCCCGCTCCCCTGGAGACTGATGTTGAGGACACGCGAGTCGCTTTATTCGGAGATCGCGAGGGGCGGATCGCGCTGGCCAATCGCCGCAAGGATCCGCTGTTTCTTTTCTCCTCATTACAACGGCAGTTGGGCTACCCGGAAGTGCCCCGGCCCAAGCCGGGAGACAAGGAACAAGCCCTGCTGCCGCAGATGGCGCGCCGCCTGGAACAGTTCGAAATGCGGCTGCGAATCGTCGAGGAGGAGCAGCGTGGCGGCTTCGATTTGACGCAGTTCTACCAACGGCCCGAGGGGGATCAACCGTAGCGACGACGGGAGATAACGCGTCTCGGCGCTGGGATCGGGGGGAAATGGTGGAAAAATCGAGGGAACTGCGGTTCAATGGAAACAGCCGGCGTGGTAAAGTTGCGCAGTAGCGTTCCCCGCGGCGTCTTCCAGTGATGGAAGCTGGAAGGACGTCGGCGTATGTCATGGGTGACTTTGAAGTGCATCCCACCGAACGTGTTCTTGCGACTAACATGCACTCGATCGAGCAGGCGACTGGGCTTGCTGAATGAAGACTTGCCGTGGACTTCCAACTTAGTTTAGAGAGTGAGGCCGTCGGGGCCGCTTATCCCGATCAACCGTTGGTGGTAACTGCCAACGACTCTGTCGGGCAAGTCCTTCAGTTCATGCGTGCGCAGCGAGCCGGGGCGGTGCTGGTTTGCGAAGGCACCCAACTGGTCGGGATTTTCACAGAGCGAGACGCGCTCAAACAAATGGCTCAAGACACTGATTTCAGTCAGCCCATCCGCGAGGTGATGTCTAGCCCGCCAGCGACGATCTCTTGCAAGGAAACGGTGGGGGAAGCGATTCGGTTCATGTCCGAGGGCGGCTATCGGCATTTACCGATAGTCGATTCGGACAGCCAGCCCACGGGGGTGGTCTCTGTACACGGAATCGTCCGTTACCTGGTTGACCATTTTCCGGAGACGGTCTATAACCTGCCACCCAGTCCCAAAGCCGCGCCACGCGATCGCGAGGGAGCTTAGCGATGGATCGTGGTAGAGCGGTGTTCCCGCCGAAGTCGCCAACCGTTTCCCTGGCGGAATGGCCGTCCCGATGCGGAAACCTTTCCTGCCACGAACAGAAACGAAAACCATTCGTAGAAAAAACACCTATTGCCGGCCGTGCCGCGGCCGCCTTCCAATCGACGACGACTCGATTCCCCGCCTGATCTCCGATGACGATCTCCCCATCCCCTACCCCTCGGCGTCCAAGTAAGGAACCATCCGAAACGATGGCCACCACCACAGCAACCGAGAAGTCGATTCAAAGCATCGA
>JAKEGR010000150.1 GCA_022615465.1 Planctomycetota bacterium
ATACGTCGTCACCACCAAGGCCCCCGGATACCATTCGACGAGTTGACCCGAGAACAGGCAGAGCCAAATCGCGGCATACGGCGGGCGCTGGCCTTGCAACACATCCTTCAAAATCGCTTGGAACTCCGCAAACAGCGGCGATCCGGCCGGCGGCAACGGCCAGCGGACATTCACACGGTCGCAAAAGAACCGTTCACCACCGACGGTTTGCGGCGCCCCGCGAATATCGGAGGGATCGACAAAGGTGCGGAACCCTGGATGGACCGCGCCAATGTGGTAGTCCTCCAGGTACACTTCCAGAAAAGCCTTCCAGTTAAGATCGTGCTCCTCGTCTTCGACGCGTTCCAGGACGTAGCCGATCGTTGACAATTCCGTCCAACCATCAAGTGCCGCCAGTTCGCGGCGAATATCGCGCGGGCCGGTAAACAAGAGTTGATTCCACTCGTTTAGTTCGGTGCATTCGAGATGGAGGCACGGATTCTCCGGAAAATGGGGGGCGGCAACCTGCCGGCCGTTGAGGTCGTAGGCCCAGTTGTGAATCGGGCAGGCAATGTTCTTCACGCGTCCGGAACCCGTGAGCATCCTCGCTTGGCGATGACGACAAACGTTGGAAACGAGTTGGGTCCGACCCTGATGGTACACCAGCAGCCTATCGGCCTGTCGTCCGTTGAGGGCAACGTAATCGCCCTCCTCGCGACCGAGGGAAACATGGCCAGCGTAAGTTGGTCCGGCCGCGAACAATTCGCGCCGCTCGATCTCGAGAATCTCCGGATCAAAATACCATGAAACCGGTATGCCAACGTGCTCGCTATCCCGTGTATCACGGGTACTGGTTGCCGAAGCCATTACGACACCCCCTGGGCAGGTCGGGCATTTCAAGTCCAACGACGTGCATGAACTTCCGATTGCCGATTCCATGCTACGAAGCCGGGCGTGATCAATGATCAACAACGCGAATTGTAGCGAGCGATGAATCGCTGGCATATGGGTGCGCCCCGGCAGAACGCAATTGCCGGCACACGTCGAGCGTATCGTCTGTCACACGTTCTCCAGGCATCAATAATGGAATGCCGGGTGGGTAGAACATGACCATCTCGGCGCACACCTGACCAGCAGCCTGGTCAAGCGGAACCACTTTTTTGCGTCCTAGCGCCGCTTCGCGCGGCGCGAGAGCCAGCGGCGGGGTTGGCGGCTGCAACAACCTCTCGTCGATAAACTGAGAGTCACCACGACGCGGCCGCGGGCTGCTGCTCACGGCACGCAAACCGGCCAGAAGACGCTCTCGCGCTGGCAGATCGTCACGCGGGCTGAAGAGGTAAACGACGTTGAACCAGTCGGCCATCTCGTCTTCGACGCGGTACTCCGTACGCAAGAAGCGTTCTACTTCATAGCCGGTCCAACCCGTGCCGCTGACGTTCACGACGACGCGGAGCGGGTCGCGACGATGGCCGCGCAGCCGCGAATCGTTCTCCGGCCGCAAAACGCGCAGGCCGGGCATTGTTTCGATTTCATCCTCAAGCCGCTTTGTTTCTTCGACGGCAGTTGCAAACAGCCTGCGTCCTTCACGCCACAGCCAGTGTCGCGTTGCATCCAGGGACGCCAGCAGCAAGTAGCTGGGACTGGTCGATTGGAGGAAATTTAGCGCGTCGCGTACCTGCATCGCGTCGATCGGTGAACGGTTTCCCACATGAAGCTGCGCCGATCCTACCAAGGAGCCAAGCGTTTTGTGGCAACTTTGCACGACCAAATCGGCACCCGCGGCAAGGGCCGGCACGGGGCCCCCAGGCGGCACGAAGTGCAGGTGCGCGCCATGCGCTTCATCGACGATCAGCGGCACCTGCCGCGAGCGGCACAGCGCAACGATCTCCGTGAGATCTCCTGCCAAACCATAATAGCTGGGCCGAGTCAGCAGGACCGCTGCCGGTCGTGGTTCCATGTCCAGCGTCTCGGCCAGCCGCTCCACGGTGACTCCGAGCGCGCCGCATTCGGAAAGCACATTGTGTGGGATAAACCGCGGCACCGCTCCCGACAGCACGAGTCCCGCAACCACCGAGCGGTGGATATTACGCGGCAGCGCGATGGTTTGTCCTGGTGGTACCGCGGACAGCATCGCCGTGGCAACGCCGAGCGTCGATCCGGCCGAGAGAAAGAACGTTTCGGTTGCCCCGAACAGATCAGCAGCCAGCGCCTGGGCTTCGCGCACGCAGCCTGTCGGATGCAACGTGTTGTCCGTGGCGGTCATGGCCGGCAAGTCGAGGGCTAACCCTCGCTTGCCGACCAATGCCGCGATTTCCGGAGCAGCACAGTGGCCGCCTTTGTGCCCGGGGGTGTGAAACGGGTAAATGCCGCTCTGCGCGTAAGCTGTTAGAGTATCCAGCAGCGGTTTGCGCTCGTGGTCTAGCGTTCCCGTCACTCGCCGCCAAGCTCCGTCAGTAGGTCCGACGCCGCTTGCCCGTTCTCAACGATCACGGTAATCGGCTTCGTCCGGCGGCCCTTGGCGGTGCCATTCGCGTGGCCATTGCCAATGGCATGACCGTTCTTGGCGGTGCCGTTGGCGTGACCATTGGACTGGCCGTTGCCATGGTGGCCATTCGCGTGACCGTTTGCCGTAATGCTCTTGCCTCGGCCGTTTCCGTTGCGGGATACCTTGGTCTCAACAACCACGGGTGCCGCAACACGTTCGATCCGCAGCGGACGCATGGGCCGTTCGAGCGTTGCAGGCGCCACGCCGGCCTTCATCGCAGTTAGGATGCCGGCCGCCTCGTAGTAATTAGCGGCGTACTGCAATTGTCCAGGCCGGAACGGCAAGGCCCGCAGGTCGTTTCGCATCAAGTTGGTGTTATTGCGAACCGCGACCACCGGAATGCCCTGCTCTACCGCGGCGAGTGTCGGCAAGCCAACGCAGCCGTCGGGAATGACCAGACAGGAAACGTCTTCTGCCGTGATGATCGAGGGGTCGTATACCCCGGACGGATTCACCACAACCTGCGGCGCCCTATTCAGGCCCTTCAAGACACAGAACAGATAGGTTGTCGAGATGATCTCGGCAGCCTTCCGCGGCTCGACCACTCCCCAGCTCTCAGTCCGCAGCGCTTCGCTGCTCATCGTCGGCGCGTGGGCCGAGGGAACATCGAGCACGGAGGAGGTGAGGTGGGTGAGAATCGCCTCGACGCCGCCCCACGGGTTTGGCCCGCCTTCGCCGAAATACGAACGGTGAAGCTCCACCGTGTCGATATGCGGCGTGATTCGGGTCGCCAAGGCCACGGCATCGTAAGAGCCGCGTTTCTCGTGTAATAGATCCAGCAAATGGCCGAGGCGCTCGACGCGGCCGGTCACACGGCCCGAGTCGGACACGCCGGTCTGCATGAAAAGCTCCTTCTCCAGGACGACCACTTCGCTGATATCCATGCCCAGCGTCGCGCGGGCGCCTTCGGCGCAGTTGATCGTGTTATCCACGACGTTTGGCGCGTCAGGGCGTTCTTCGGTTACCAACAGCACGCGATTCTGGCGGATTTTGCGTAGCCCTGCGGTGCCCATCAGCAGACGGCAGATGACGCTGCCCTCGACATACAGGCAGTTCTCGGTTTGCTCATTCACATCCGAGGCATTCACGACATTCGGGTGTAGTACAAGCTGGTCGCATACGCGCGCCAACAGCCGGGCTGCCGGCGTAGCGTCGCCCGCATGGCCACCAATCGCGCAGTCGACACCGGTCGGAATCAGCATCACCGCGTTGAACGCGTTGGTGCGAGCATGCCGCCGGGGGCGGAAGTCGAATACAGAGACCTCTTCATTCGATGCATTGTGGACCTTCGGCTCAACGGCCTCGATCTCGCACAGATGGCCGGCGCGAGTCTTGCCCGTCACAGCGACGCGAAGCGGAGTCACCCCCGGGCCGAACGCCAGATCGACCGCATCCTTAAGGTTGGTCAAAGGCGACTTGCCGCCGAGTAGGTGGCGAATGGTAAGTTGTTGCGAAGAAACTTTCATAATAAGCGCAGCTCCTATACAGAGTTTTTCTAGTGTGGAGTGGAGCAGTCTCAGCTTGAATCGACGTGTAGCCGCCGGGTACCACTGGCTCCGCCAGTGCCTGTTTCGGCCGCGAGAAACACTGGCAAAGCCAATGGTTCCGTAAACTTGCGATCCGCCTTGACCAAACAATGAACCGGGTAGACGGCTGCCGCAAGAAGCTAGCAGCCACGTGTCAGAGAGAGAGCCGGGACACACAAAATCTCGGCTCAAAGAGGTCGACTCAACGACGAATGCGCTCGCGCCAACCCATGAGACAGGGAGAGACCGGAATGCGAAGAACCTCCCAGTCCCACTTCGGACGACGGGACGGGCGAACCGACCGAAGTCGGCGGCGCAGCTTCAGCATTCCTATGGTCAAGGCAAAGTTCACGCAGGTGGCCTTCGGTAGTATCGGTCTCGATGGGGTGCGAGGCGGCCGCTGCCGCCCAGTTTTCTCATCTCATCAATCGGCGAGGAAGCCTCGCTAACTTCGAGAATACTTTATGCTGGCAAATTCTACAATTATTTTTCCTCGCGTAAAGGGCGAAATCGGGCTGTGGCACGGATTGATGGCAAGATGGCAGCGGTCGCGAGCCAAGTGGCGGGCGCGGGCGGCTGCAATCTGCTCGACCCCACCGCGCTGCTGTTCGACGTACCACTGACCACCAATGCCGTTTCCGTGGCGGCCGCGATAGCATCTAATACGCCGCAGTGCGGGGATGGTTCATTACGACTCAAACGGTGCTCGCCCGCTGTTGGGCCGCCGTCCGTACCGCAAGGCCGCAAAACACTCTTGGTGGTGCATGGATCGATCTGAATCAACGTCGTCTCAGGAGCCTCGGCTCGGGCTGTGGGACTCCGTGAGCATCATCCTGGGCATCGTCGTCGGTACGGCGATCTTCAAGACGCCTGCCGCGGTGTTTCAGAACACCAGTGGACCTTGGGCTGCGTTGGGCGCTTGGCTGCTGGGCGGCCTGCTATCGCTGTGTGGGGCCTTTTGCTACGCCGAACTGGCCACGGCCTACCCGCGCGACGGAGGCGACTACGAGTATCTGTCACGCGCCTTCGGACGGTGGGTTGGGTTCCTTTTCGGGTGGGCGCAACTGACGGTGATCGTCGGCGGCAATATCGGCATTATGGCTTATGCCTTTGCCGACTATGCCGCTCGAATCTGGCCGAGTCTGGCGGTCCACAAGGCCCCGCTGGCCGTGTTGCCGGTCGTCCTGCTATCGGCGGCCAACGCCAGTGGCGCGGCGGCGGGCAAAACGACGCAAAATGCTCTGACTTTGGCGAAGGTGTTTGGTCTGGCCGGCGTGATCTTGGGCGGATTGTGGGCAGGTGGCAGAGACCACGGGAGCGCGCCGCCGCTTGCGACCGAGGGAGGCTCGTCCCTGGCCGCCTTCGGCCTGGCGATGGTTTTCGTCCTTTACGCCTACGGAGGCTGGGAGCATGCCGCGTTTGTGGCCGCGGAAGTCCGTGACCAGCACCGCAATCTGCCGCGCGCACTCCTGCTCGGCATCGCCGGCATTTCCGCCATTTATTTGGCTACCAACGTCGCGTATCTGGCAGCCCTTGGCTTTGAGGGCGCGAGGCAATCGCCGACCCCAGCGGCCGATGTGCTACAACAAGCCCTTGGTCCCTGGGGCGCCACGGCGATCAGTCTGCTCGTGATGTGCTCGGCTCTTGGGGCGATCAATGGCATGATCTTCACCGCATCGCGGATGTTCGCCGTTTGGGGAGGCGACTTCCCACGGCTCGCATGGCTTGGGGGCTGGAATCGACAGACGGCCGCGCCGGTTGCCGCCATTGCCGCCCAGGGGCTTATGGCCGTGCTCATGATCCTTGCGGTCGGCACGGAACACGGCCAACGGTGGTTTGATCGAACGCTTGCAGGCGTCGGTTTTGCTGGCTTGCCGTGGGACGAATACTTCGGTGGCTTCGAAACACTCGTGGCTGGTACGGCACCGATTTTTTGGGCGTTCTTCCTCCTGACCGGAGTAGCCTTGTTCGTGCTTCGGCTGCGTGACCCGGCCACGCCTCGACCATTCCCGACGCCGCTTTATCCGCTGACACCGCTCGTTTTCTGTGCGACGTGCGTCTCCATGCTCTATGCCAGCGTCGCCTACGCCGGGTGGCTTTCGTTACTGGGCCTTGTGCCACTTGCCATCGGCGTACCCGTGTATTGCTTCGCCAGGCACTGCCGCGACGAATGATCGGGCGATCCTCACTTGGCAGCCGGCGCGACTTCGGCCAGGCTGCGGACTTCGTCCGCCGTCAGCGCCCTCGCATAGAGGCGAAAATCGGCCAGTCGGGCTTCCAGGTACTCATCGCCGCTGAAGTGCGGATTACCTCCCAACGCCAAGTCGGGTGCCACCGTCCTCAACGTTGCAGGCACAAGTGCTTCTGCTCGCATCTGGCCATCGATGAAAAGCCGCAGCCGAGGACCGTCTTTGACGACGGCCAGGTGATACCAGCGAGCCGGCTCGACCGGCACACCCTCCGTAGTGAAACCGCTGTTTCCAGCCTCAATTCGCGCGAATAGCTTGCCGTGATCCAGACAGAGTCGTAGCGGATCGTCTTGCGCTCGGCACCAGGCGCTGGCGACTTGTTGGCATTGCTCGATCCGTGGCGAGTCAAATCCCGACTCGGCAAAGCGGCATCGCACGGCCAACGTGTAGCTGTCCGCGGGAAAGCGTTGCAACGTGTAGCGCAACAGGCCCGTTTTGCCATCGAGTTCAACTGCCCCCGCCGTCGGGTTGTCCGGCGTGCCAAATGTCTGCCAACCGCGAGCTTCGGCCAGTTTTCCATAGCTCGGCGTGGGATTGCCGACCAGCGGTGCTTCGACCACGATTCCGTCGGCGCGTTCGCCATGGGGCGTCAGCAACGCCGCGTCGTCGAGTGGTGGGAGTTTCGGATCGACACAAAACGACTTTGCTGGGCCAACACTCTCCGTCTTGCCATGCTCATTGGATGCGACCACTTTCCAGTGATACGTCTCGCCCGGCGCGAGCTTGTTTGCCTCGTCAACCGGCAGGATGAGGAATTCGCTGGTCGCGTTGCCATACTCGATCAGCGGCTTGGTGAAAGCCGCGTCGGTGGTGATTACGACGCGAACCGTCTGGGCATTCTTTTCGGAACTGGCCGAACGACGCCATGTGAAGAGCATTCTGCCCGCTGGAACAACGCTCCCGTCGGCCGGCAACCAGGCGACCGGCGCGGGCGGAGCGGCATGTTCCGCCTTCAGCCATGTGCGATACGAGGTGCCGGCCGAGCCGGCGCTAGCGAAGTCGCGAAGCCGTAGCAGCCGCTCGCCGGCCAGCGGCAGATCGACCAAGACCCAGGGCCGGTTGATTTTGTCGGGAAAGCTCGCCGCCCCGGAGCCTGCGGCACGCGGATCGCTCACGACAGCGCGATCGAGCTGCTGAACGTCGATGGTGCCAATTGCCGGGGAGTCGAAGTCGTTATCTTGTGGGTCGAAGGCCAGCAACAACGGGCCGCGATACAGCGATACGCACCCCGACGTGTCCAAATCGCCGGCCTCGTACCGCAGACGCATATCCAGATCCAATTCCACCTTGTCACCAGTCTGCCAGACGCGTTCGATATCGA
Organism: Planctomycetota bacterium; assembly: GCA_022615465.1. GTDB lineage: Bacteria > Planctomycetota > Planctomycetia > Pirellulales > Lacipirellulaceae > JAKEGR01. Next base: position 7,621 of record JAKEGR010000150.1, read on the forward strand.
GGTAACAGCCGGGGCGAACACCTGGCCACGGTTGCCCGTTGACGGTTACGCTCGTGGAACGCGACCAGCCGGGGATGCGCAACCGCAGACTAAAGCTGGCAGGCCCATCTTTGCGCTCTATGTCGGCAAGGCGGATCACCACGTGACCGTCGCGTGGATAGCTCGTTTCTTCGACGAGCCTAAGTCGCAATTGATCGTTGATTCGCGAGCGAGCTTCCAACGGACCATAGTAATTGATTGCAAGAGCGTCGCCAGTGCGCATCAAGGCCCACTCGGATAGCATTCCCAAGGAGCGAGGTCCATTGACGGAGCAGCAATTCAGTTCCGGCGTACCGGCACGGGCTTGGAAGACGATTGAGTGGGCCGACGCCTCACGAGTTCCATCCATCGGGGTGTTATAGGTCCACCA
>JAKEGR010000151.1 GCA_022615465.1 Planctomycetota bacterium
CGATGAACTGCGGTTTTCGGAAATCGAGCAGCGACTTCTCGCACTGGAGGAGCAGGCTGCTTCCCAGCAAGGCATTCAATCCGCCTCTTATTTGTCAGACGAGGAATCCGCCACCGGCTTCGCCGACAGTAACTGCGACAGCCCTGTCAGTTGTGACTCATGCCGTGAAGCCGGCAATGGCGACTGCGGCGGCAAGTATTATGCCGAGGTCCAGTTAACCTGGATGCGGCTCCATCTGGAGGAATCGGTTGCCGGGAAGCTGTCGGAATCCTACGACATCTCACCGCGGATCATTATGGGGTACGAGGACGCCTGCGGAGTCGGTGGGCGCGTTCGCTACTGGCATTACGACGAGAACACGGACATTGTCACGAACGGCGGCGGCGACATCAGGTTTCAGCTTGACGTATTTGACGTGGAAGCCGCGAATCGATTCCATGTGCGTCGAACCGACATTGTGCTCGCGGGCGGTATCCGGTTCGCCGATGTCGAGGTTGTCGACGTCGGCAACAACAATATGGATAACAGCATGTTGGGGCTGACCCTGGCCGCCGACCTGCAGACCAGTTTGTGGTCCTCATGCGGGAACCGTTTGTCGGGTGTCTATGGTGGCCGGCTGTCGCTTCTCGGCGGCGATTGGGAGAGAGGCGCCGGAGAGGGTTTGCATGATTTCATGCAAGACGTGCGCGACGATAACCTTGTCGTCCAGGAACTATACGGCGGGCTGCAATACTCGTACTGCTACGGTGGGTACGATCTATACACCCGCTTCACCTGGGAAATGCAAAGTTGGGCAAGTGATGCGATCCTTGGTGCCGACAAATTCGGCTTTGTTGGTCCCGCCCTGCACTTTGGAGCGAACTTCTGATCGGCCTGCGAATCATTTCGGCGGATCGCCTTGAGCGAGATGCCGGTTGACCCTGCCTGCCCCGCGCCACGCCCTACTTGTGTAGGGCGCGGCGTTTTCGCTTTACACGCCGCGCTGGATGATTTTCACCGGCGCGGGTCGACGGCAGCGATTGGATCAAGTAACTTCAGTACGATCGCAAGAAGAATTTGTCGATGTCGGCTCGCGTAATGAGCCGGTAAGGCATGCCGCCAAGGACCGTTCACCGCCCCTCCCGTTGGTCACGCTGGGCCGCTGGCCGCGCAGGCCTCAATAATCCGTTGTCTTCGTTCGACGATTGACCGCTCGAGGCGGGTTTCAGGAGTCAAGAGGCCCGTCCATCGACAAGACGGGAGTTCCACGAATTGGAAAGAAACATGGCACGGAGCATCTCCTCGCAGCATACGCGAATTGGTTGGATTGGCACCGGCGTGATGGGCCGATCGATGTGCGGACATCTCCTCACAGCCGGCTACTCAGTCACGTTATTCAATCGCACGAAAAGCAAAGCCGCTGATTTGATCGAACGCGGCGCCCGCTGGGCCGCTTCACCGCGTGACGTGGCCGCGGCATCCGACGTGGTGTTCTCCATCGTCGGCTTTCCGGGCGACGTGCGGCAAGTGATTCTGGATGATAAGGACGGAGCGCTGGCCGGCTGCAAGGCAGGCAGCGCGCTGGTCGACATGACCACCAGCCAGCCCTCGCTCGCGGTGGAAATCGCCGAGCGCGCGGCCGACCGCGGCGTCGTGAGCATCGACGCGCCGGTCTCGGGCGGCGACGTGGGGGCGCGCAACGCCACACTCTCGATCATGATCGGCGGCGACGCGGGCACGGTCGCCTCGCTCGAACCGATCTGGAAAACGCTCGGCTCGAAGTGGGTGTTGCAGGGCGGGCCAGGGGCTGGCCAGCACACCAAGATGGTCAACCAAACGCTGATTGCCACCGGCATGATCGGAGTGTGCGAAGCGATCCTTTACGGTTATAAGGCCGGTCTCGATCTCGAAAAGGTGCTGGAATCGGTGGCCTCGGGCGCGGCGGGGAGTTGGTCGTTGTCAAACTACGGCCCCCGGATGATGGCGAACAATTTCGACCCCGGCTTCTTCGTTGAGCATTTCCTCAAGGACATGGCTATTGCACTCGGGGAAGCGCGGCGGATGCGGCTGGCGCTGCCCGGCCTCGCGCTTGCCGAGCAGCTTTATCAAGCGGTTGCCGCACAAGGCCATGCCCGCAACGGCACGCATGCGCTGCTGCTGGCGTTGGCCAACATGTCGGGGATCGATTGGCGGAATCGAAACCTGCGGCCGACGGAAGACTGACCGTGTTTACATCCATTTCCTCGCGAACTTGGCGTTCATACCACAAGCAAGTGACAGTCCCATTCGTTCTGATCCCTTTTCATATACGGGATATGTGCTCGAAATTGGACGAAAACCAATGGTTTTCTTGCTTTACCTAAACTGCCCGATTAGCATGAATGGAAGCAGGGCAGTCCGGTGGCGAGCGTTTTCGGCCGGGCTAACGCCCTCTTTGCGCGGAACATCTTCGAGCAGAAGCAGGTGAGGTAACCTCATGGCTGGTATTCGCTTTCGACTGGGTTTGCAGTGCGTCTTGGTTTTGGTCTCGCGGGTGGCACTGACCTTGTGTCTCGCCTACGGACTGATGGGGCCGGCGGTCGCCCAGTTTGGTGGCGGCGGGGGCGGCACCGGCGGGGGAAATACGATCGGCAGCGGTGGATCATCTGGCGTGGTGGTCGATGCGGACGGTGTATTGCGGCGCGTTACTGCCGAAGATCCGACGGGCGAGCTTTCGCGACAGCGCATTCAAGAATCGCTCGTGCGGCTCGAAGGCGATGTGGCAAAGCGCAGCAAGCTGCGGAAAGTTTCACTGACGCGGCTCGAGCGAATCATCAATCAGCGGCTGGCGGAAGGACGGCCGATCGACGATGTCATGCAACATCTGGCCGGGCTGACACGGCTGCAATATCTGTTTTGTTACCCGGAGACGGGCGACGTGGTGATCGCCGGTCCGGCCGAAGTGTGGGCCGAAGCGCCGTCCGGCCGAATGCTGGGGATCGAATCAGGGCGTCCCGTGCTCGAACTGCAAGACTTGATCGTAGCGCTGCGGGCCTTCCCGCCTGGCGCGAATCACGAGCCGCCGTTCATCTATTGCTCGATCGATCCGACGCCGGAAGGCCTGTCGCGGATGCAGCAGTTCTTGCACGAATTTGGCCGTCAGGCGACGCCGAATGACACGCAATTCATCGTGGAGCAGTTACGCGATAAGCTCGGCATGCAGGTAATCACCGTCGGCGGCGTATCGGCGAAAACGCATTTTGCCCAGGTGCTCGTCGAGGCCGACTACCGCATGAAGCTGATCGGCATCGGGCTGGAGGAGTCGCCGGTGCGGCTCACAAGCTACGTTGATCGGGCAAACCCGGCCCAGATCGGTCGAAACGCCCTCCAGCGTTGGTTTTTTGTGCCGGATTACGAGTGCGTGCGGGTAAGCGACGATGCCATGGCGATGGAACTTGTCGGTGAAGGCGTGCGGCTCGTGGGCGAGGACGAAGTTGTTTCGCAAGACGGTAGTCGACGCGTGGCGGCCAGCGGCAACCGCGCGAGCGA
>JAKEGR010000152.1 GCA_022615465.1 Planctomycetota bacterium
AGCTATCGGCACAAGAAGCAGTCGGGCGGTTCGGGTCAGTTTGGCGAAGTGCATATCCGCATGTATCCATTCCCCGAGGGGACCAATCCGGAGGACTTTGCCACCAAGGAACGGTTTCCCCAACTCAAGAACACGCACTACCACGAAAAGCACCATTTCCTGTGGGTCGACACCGTGGTCGGCGGTACGATCCCCGGCAATTTTCTGCCGGCCATCGAGAAGGGCTTTTTAGAGAAGATCGTCTCCGGCGTTGTGGCCGGCTATCCCGTGCAGAACATCTGCGTCGAGGTGTATTTCGGCAAAGACCACCCGGTCGATTCGAATGAAACGGCGTTTCGCATCGCGGGCCGCCAAGCCTTCGCAAACGTGTTTCGCGAAGCGCGTCCGAGCTTGCTGGAGCCGATCGTGAAGATGGCGATCACGGTGCCGGTCGGGAACGTGGGCGACGTGTCGAGTGACCTATCAGGACGACGTGGGCAAATGGTCGGCATGGACTCTGCTGGCGGCGGAATGACGACCGTCGAGGCCACCTGTCCACTGGCCGAAGTGATGACCTACGCCCGCACGCTCTCCTCGATGACCGGCGGCCAGGGAAGTTACAGCATGGAGTTCTCCCGTTACGACGTGGTGCCGCCGAACGTCCAACAGCAAGTCATCGCCAAGGCCAAGCTCAAGGAAGAGGAAGAGTAATCGCTGATCCCACAACGGTCGGGGGCTGTCCCAATTTTGCCGAGTTCGCAAGGCAAAATGAGACTGCTCCCCTCTCGCACGTTGCCATGACGCGTTCTTGGCGGAAGTAGTTGTTGGCGCGGGATCTGAAAGGCGTTTCCATGTCGCAACTTCCCACGCGGCCAACCGGTGCCCAAGAGAAGATCGACGAATCGGCCGCGACTGGCATTCGGGCGATGACCTTGGCCATTGCGGTCAGCACTGGGCTTGGTGCGATCAAGATCATTGCCGGCATCGTGGGGCACTCGTATGCGCTCATTGCGGATGGCATCGAGTCGATGCTGGATGTCGTGAGCGGGTTTGTCGTCGCGGGAAGCCTTAAAATCGCCGCCCAACCACCCAACGAAAAGTATCCCTACGGGTATGGCAAAGTGGAGACGGTCGCGGCACTGGTAATTTCGCTTGGCCTGATCGCGGCGGCGGTAGTCATTGCCATTCAAAGCGTCCGCGAAATTCTCTTGCCGCATCGCGCCCCCGCGGCGTTCACGCTTGTTGTGCTGGTGCTCGTCGTGGCGACCAAGGAGCTGTTGTTCCGTTTTCTGTCTCGCACCGGCGAAACCATCGCCAGCGGCGCGATACGGAGCGACGCCTGGCACCACCGCTCCGACTCCTTTACGTCGCTGGCAGCCTTCCTTGGTATTTCGATTTCCCTGGTGATGGGTGCCGGGTATGAGGCGGCAGACGATTGGGCCGCGCTGTTTGCCGCCGGTGTCATTGCCTTCAATGGCGCAGGCCTGCTCCGCTCCGCATGGCGGGAAATTTTGGACGCCTCCCTGCCCGACAATGTGATCGACGATATTCGCGAGATCGCTCGCAACGTCGATGGTGTGGCCGGGATCGATATGTGCCGTGTACGCAAGAGCGGGCTGGGACTGTGGGTTGACATCCACGTGGAGGTGCTTGGCGATAGGACGGTCCTTGCCGGCCATGAGATCGCCCATCGTGTCAAAGACGCCCTGTTGGCGTCGGACCATAACGTGGTGGATGCCGTTGTCCACATCGAGCCGATGCCGACTGCACGACAGGGCCTGGTTTAGCAGTCCGTTGAGAAAGGGGGCTCGCTCGCGTATCGCTACTCAACCTCCGGTCGCCAATGAGCGTCGAGACGCTGGCGGAGCTTCTCCACAATGTTCGGTTGTTTCACGGCGAGGTTGTTCTCCTCATGCGGGTCGTTTGACAGATCAAAAAGTTCGACCTGTTCATCAGGCAGGTTTGGCAAGAACGGCACGATCAGTTTCCAGTGGTTTTCGATGCACCACCGGCACCTCAGATTCGGTGCCGGTCGGTGCAGATCGACTTCGTCATGCGCATAGATTTCCCCAAATATGCAATCTCGAGACGCGACGGCCTCGGTGTCGAGCAAGTTGACGCCATCCATGCTTGCGGTTGGTTCCAGGCCGCAGGCTTTCAGGATCGTAGGCGCCAAGTCGATGCTGCCAGCCAGGCGTTCGCTTCTGGCGGGTTGGATACGGCCGGGCCAGCGGACCATGATCGGCGTTCGCACCCCGCCATCGTAAGGCGATCGTTTGGATTCCGTGGCGAAACCATTCCTGTCAGGCAGTTGAATCCATCCATTGTCGGCAATGTAGAGGACGATGGTATCCTTGACGACATTCATTTCGGCAAGCAGGTCTAGTAACTGGCCGCAAGTTTCGTCAAACCACTCGCACATGGCCCAGTATATCGCAATGTGAACCGAGTCCGTCTGGTCACGGTAGCGTTCGAGCAAACGGTCGGGAGGGTTGTGTGGTTCGTGTGGCAGCATGGGGGCGTACCAGACGAGGAACGGCTTTTCCTGCTGCTGAGCAAGTTCGAGAAAATCGCGAATCGGCTTCAGTCCTTCGCGACCGATCGCCAGGCCGGCATCGCCGTGTCGCCCGCCGCGTTTCGGATCGCCGTGCGTCATGCCGTGCGTAAACCCGCCGCGGAGGTAACTGCCGTGCCACCACTTGCCAGTCTGCAAGGAAAGGTACCCCTGTTCGGCGAGCACTCGCGGCAAAGCAGCCACGCGCTCGATGTTGTCGTCAATTTCGTCGGACTTAGCGAGAAACGTCGGATCGCGCAGGGCAGCATCGAGTCCCTTGATGCCCGGCGGAAGTGCCGGGTCGTTGCCCATGATCAGGTGCTGGTGCGGATAGAGGCCGGTCATCATTGTTGCCAACGAGGGGCAACAAAGACTTGACGTCACATAGCCGCGTGGGAAGACGAGGCTTTCACGGGCGAGGCGGTCGAGGCGTGGCGTTTGGATGTGAGGGTGGCCCATGAAGCCGTAGTCGGTCCACGCCTGATCGTCGGAAAGGATGAAGACGACGTTGGGGCGTTTGCCCGCATCTGATCGCCGGGGATGGGCGCGGTACTGATCGGCGACCGGGCTGCGGTAATTCCGGTCCATCGCCTCGCGGTCAAGCGGTTTGTTTTGCTGGCGGTCCCACCATTCCTCCGCGCGATCGGGTTGATAGCCCGGATTTTTCCGCGGCAACCGTGCGTCGACCGATTCTCGCCACGCTTTTAATTTGTCCTGCAGCTTGCGGGCTTTGTCCGGCTTGCGATCGATCAAGTGTCGCGATTCACCGATGTCGTTGCGGAGGTTGTATAACTCAAAGGATCCGCCACCCGCATCGTCGCCAAAGAACTCAATCAGTTTCCAGTCGCCTTCGTGAACGGCGCCGGCGGGCCGTGAGTGGTGATAATGCGGGTAGTGAGAAAACAAGGCCCGGGCTGGGAGTTCGCTGTTCGGGTCGCGGATCGCAGGTATGAGGCTTATGCCATCGCACGGCACCGGCGTTTGGTCCGCCGCTCCAGCGGCGTC
>JAKEGR010000153.1 GCA_022615465.1 Planctomycetota bacterium
CTGATAACAAGCACCAGCACGGTGGCCTGCTGGCTGGGCATCTCGGAAAAAAGTCGCGAAACTTCTCGCGGCCATTGTCTCGGCCCGCGGAGCAAATTTCATGCTCGGGCCACGAAATCACCGGTGCGCGTGTCGACTCGGACCATTTCGCCCTCTTTGAGATATTCGGGAACCTGAATCTGAAAGCCTGTCTCAAGGGTTGCCGGCTTTGTGCGTGACGTGGCCGAGTTGCCGCGCACGGCCGGGTCGCATTGCGTGATCTTAAGGTCGACGGCCGTGGGCAATTGAATGCCGACGCACTCGCCGTTGTAAATCAGCACGAGCATCCCTTGCAGGTCTTCGGTAATGTACTGAAGCTCGTTGGCCACATCGTCGCGAGTGATTGCGTACTGGTTGAAATCCACCTGGTCGAGAAAGAAAGCATTCTCCGCGTCGGCATACATAAAGGTCACTTCGCGGCGGTGGAAATCGGCTTCGTCGAGGCTATCCCCCCCCTTGAGCGTGATGTCGGCTTTCTGCCTGTTGACCAGGTTGCGAGCACGGTACTTGTAGAGCGTGGCGCCGCCGCGGGCCGAGGGCGACTGTACATGAACGCCCTCGATCAAGAACGGAGCGCCATTTTGAACCACAACGGAGCCGGGTTTGATATCTTTGGCAAGCATGAGGGCTAGTGGCTAGGGACAGGCAGGTTGCCATGCTCGACAGGGCAACTCGCCGAGAAGCAGAGTCTGGAAAGGCCTGGCACCAGTTTAGCGGCAACACGGCGGCAGGCCAATTGGTCGGCAAGTTGGACAGGAGGAAAGCCTGGCGCCGACAAGCGACGCCCCTTTTCGTTCGACGAGGCCGGTCGTATCATCGAGGCATGCCTGCAAAACCCTCATCGGTCGCAACTGCCGGCCCACCGATCCAGGTGCTGGTGATCGACAACGATCCCGCCCATGCCGAGGCGATGGCGGACAGCTTGCGCAGTGTCGGGTTTGCCTGTACCGTGGCCACGAGCGGACGTGAAGGGGTTGAGGAGCTTGAACGGGCGACCTACGAGATCGTGATCACCGATCTAAAAATGCCCGAGGTAGGCGGCCTGGAGGTTCTGGCCACCTGCAAGCAACTGCAGCCGGATGCCGAGGTGATTCTGGTCACTGGCCATGGCACCATCGAGTCGGCCGTCGAGGCGATGCGGCGCGGGGCGTTCAACTACCTCTTGAAGCCCCTCGATTTGAAGCAGCTTCGCGCGGTCGTGGAAAATACGGCGAGGAGCCAATATCTCCGCCGCGCGAATGCCGAACTGCACCGCCGGCTCGACGAACGGTTTGGCTTCGAGGGCGTGGTTGGCAACACTCCGCAGATGCACGACGTGGTTGCCAAGCTGCAACGGATCGCGCCGACCGACGCGACGGTCCTCATCCAAGGCGATACCGGGACCGGCAAAGAGCTTGTGGCCAAGGCGATCCATCAGAACAGTCCGCGAAAGAAGCGGCCCTTCGTGCCGCTCAACTGCGCTGCCTTAAGTGAACACATCCTGGAGAGTGAACTCTTCGGCCATGTAAGAGGCGCGTTTACCGACGCGTCCAACGATCGGCAAGGGAAATTCGAATATGCCGATGGCGGCACGCTGTTCCTCGATGAAGTGGGGGATATGCCCCTGCCGACGCAGATCAAGCTGCTCCGCGTGCTGGAAAGCGGCGAGATCACCCGTGTTGGCTCCAACGAGCCGGTCAAAGTGAATGTGCGGATTCTTTCGGCCACCAACCGCGACTTGGAGCGGGCGATTGCCGCCGGTACATTTCGTGAAGACTTGTATCACCGCCTGAAGGTGATCACGATTCGTCTGCCGCGGCTGGCCGAACGGCTGGAAGACATCCCCCTCTTGATCGATTATTTCCTCAAGGAACAGTGCAAGCGGCACCACAAGACGGTGCGCAGCATTGCGCCGGCCGCGCGGCGACGGCTGCTGGCTTTCGATTGGCCCGGCAATGTCCGTCAATTGCGAAACGTGATTGAGAGCATGGTAGTCGTCGATTACGACGAAGTTCTGGACCTCGACGACCTTCCAATGGAGTTGCTCCCGCCCGATGGTGACGTCGCGGCAGATCGCGGTGCGGACGGTCTGCACGACCTGGTCGGCAAACCGATGTCCGAGATCGAGTCGCTATTCATTGCCGAAACGCTCAAAATAACGGGCGGCAATCGCGAAGAGGCGGCCGAAATGTTGGGCATCGGCGAACGTACATTGTATCGAAAAATTAAGGAGTACGGGCTGTCGTAAGCTCCGTGGCACCGGGTTGTCGCCGTGCAATCGGCAGCCACCCTGCCCGATATACGGCTCGCGGCCTGAATTGATACTAAGCGCGAAGCGCCAGTGAGGGGGTTCCCTCGCTGGCGCTTCTCGCTTAGCGTGGGATGTCTCATTCCTGGCCGCAAGCAGTATGAATCGCTGAAACGCGCTGTTCGATGCGTGGAACAATGCGGTACAATTCACCGACAAGGGATAGTTCTGTCGGGTAACTGATCCAGGGAGACGGGCCATGACGTGCGTTCACATGCAGCAGCTTTACAGACTCTGTCAAGAACAAGATCTGAAGCTTGGTGGCGCGGATCTGATTCGCGTGTTGTGCAAGCAGTGTGATGCGGAAGAGGTGTGTCCCTCGATGCTGACGGATGAGTACGACGCCAAGCAGTCGCAGCCGGTGAGCGACAAGCCAACGAAAGCGGCGCCGGATGCCGCTTCGTGACGGATCGGCGGAAGGCAGTTTGTTTGTGATGCTGCTGCCAAGTCGTCAGCCGTCATGCCTTGAAAGCTTTTTTGTCTCACCATGCCAACAATTCGACAACTACCTCCGAGCGTGGTGAACAAGATCGCGGCGGGCGAGGTGATCGAGCGGCCAGCCAGCGTGGTGAAGGAGTTGCTGGAAAATGCCGTCGACGCCGGGGCGACGCGGATCGACCTGTTGCTTGACAAAGGCGGCAGCGAAGTGATCCGCGTGGCCGACAACGGCAGTGGGATTGCGGCCGAGGAGTTGCCGCTGGCCGTAGCCAGCCATGCCACCAGCAAGATCCGCTCGGCCGACGACTTATTTTCCGTCGGTACACTTGGTTTTCGCGGCGAGGCGCTGGCGTCCATTGCCGAGGTAAGTCGCCTGCTGTTGCGGAGCCGAACCGCCGACGCCGAGGGTGGCGCGGAGCTCGAAGTCGTGGGCGGCGCGGCAGGACCGATGACGCCGGTTGGTTGTCCGGTTGGCACGGCGATTGAAGTGCGAAACCTGTTCTTCAACACGCCGGTGCGGCATAAATTCCTGCGGTCGACTCAGACCGAGATGGGACATTCGGTGGAGGCGATGACGCGATTGGCGATTGCTCATCCGCGGATTCACTTCACACTCTCGCATAATGGACGGCAGATGCACGACCTGCCGCCGGTTGACGACATCCGAGCGCGGATCGCCGCGTTCTTCGGCGACGACTTGGCGGGCGATCTGATCGAGATTCAAAGTACGCACGACGGCATCACGCTGAGCGGCTACGTCGCGAATCCGATGCACAGCCGGGCGACGGGCCGGATGCAGTATCTGTTCCTCAATGGCCGGGCGATTCGCGACCGCGCGCTGCAGCACGCGCTCGGCGAAGCCTATCGCGGCTTGCTGCTCGTGGGGCGGCAGCCGATTTGCTTCTTGCGGCTTGAGATGCCGGCGGAACAGGTCGACGTAAATGTCCACCCGACCAAGCAGGAGGTGCGTTTTCAGGATTCGGGACGACTGTACAGCCAGTTGCTTGGCACGCTGCGTTCGAAATTCTTGACGACCGACCTCCGGGCCCGTGGCGGCTCGCCGGGCTTGCCGCGATCACCCGACGAGGAAGCGACATCCGCCGCAGCCGGTGCCAGCCAGCTCGTTGAGTGGGCAAAACAGCAACTTGGACAGAGGCCGAGCGATCGCACCGCGGCGCCATCAGGGTATCTGGACGACATGAAAGCCGGGACGCGCGGCCCCGCGCGTCCGGAAGGCGAGGAGTTGCGGTTGCATCGAATCGACTTGCCGCCATTCAAGCCGTTTGATGCCGGCCGTGTTTCAACGCGGGCCATGGAACGACCGGGGGACGAGGGCAAGCCTGCCAGCGACAGCAGTCCTTCGCCTGTTTCTTCGGGTTTCATGCTTCAACGAACAAGCCCCGCCCATCACGCGCTCCAGGTTCATAACCGATATCTTGTCGTCGAGACGGAAACCGGCATTGAAGTGATCGACCAGCATGCATTGCACGAACGGATTCTCTACGAGCAGATTCGTGAAAACGTGCTGGCCGGGGCGCTAGAATCGCAAAAATTGCTCGTTCCCGAACCGGTGGATTTGACGGCAACGGAAGCGGCGGCCGCTTTGGAGTACGCGGAGCTCTTGGCAAGGCTAGGCGTCGAGGTGCAGCCGTTTGGCGGTGAGACGGTATTGGTTTCAAGTTTTCCGGCAATGTTGGCCAATATGAGCCCAGCGGAGGTGCTGCGCGACTTGGTCGAGAAACTGCTCTCCGGCGGCAAGCTTCCCGACGCACGCGACTTGCTCGACGAGTTGCTGCACATGATCGCCTGCAAGGCAGCGATCAAGTTTGGCGACCGGCTGACGGCCGAGGAAATCGACGCCTTGCTCTCGCAACGGCATTTGGCGCAAGATCAGCACCATTGTCCGCACGGCCGCCCAACCGCCCTGGTATTCACTCGCGACGATTTGGACCGACAATTCCAGCGGATTTGATTCGCGATTCGTCTTGAATAAGAATAGAATAAGCGGTCAAGTCGCCGGGACTTGTGATGAATCCGCTCTTCCGCGGCGGGTTGAGTCGCGGTCCCCATGAATCCTGTTTCGACGTGTATTATCGTCCGCCGACTTATCCAATGATTTGCGTTAGCATAGGCCGCAGCCGTCACAGACACATGCTTGCCGAGCACAAGCACCTTGTTGAGCAAGGCGCCAGGTTGGTTGAGCTGCGCCTCGACTACATCGGTTCGAGGGTGAACATCCAGCGACTGCTCAAGGACAGGCCGTGCGCGACGATTGTCACTGTCCGCCGTGAACAAGACGGTGGCAAATTCACCGGCAGCGAGGATACGCGGCTCACCATGCTCCGCCAGGCGATTGTCAATGGCGTCGAGTACATCGATTTGGAAGAAGACGTTGCGGGCATGATTCCGCGTTTTGGCAAGACGAAGCGAATCATCAGTTACCATAGTTTTCGCAACACGCCGGACAATTTGCGGGAGTTGCACACGCGGATGAAATCGCTTGATGCGGATGTCGTAAAAATTACCACGATGGCCAATCAACCGCGCGACAATGTGCGGATCCTCGAGATGGTGCAGGAAAGCGACTTTCCCACGGTGGGAATGTGCATGGGCGATATCGGCACGCCATCGCGTATTTTGGGAGCGAAGTTTGGTGCTGCGTTTACGTATGCGACGTTTCATCACGAGCGAGTGCTGGCCCCTGGGCAACTCAGCTACGACCAAATGGTAAACGTCTATCGGCACAATAGCATTGGGCGAGAGACGGCCGTGTACGGCGTGATCGCCGACCCGATCGGCCACAGCCTTAGCCCGCAGGTGCATAATGCCGCGTTTGGCGAGCTAGGGATCGATGCCGTCTACGTGCCGTTCCGTGTGCCGTTTGATACACTGGGCCAATTCATGGAGGACGCGCCGCGGCTGCCGATCCGCGGCCTGAGCGTAACGATTCCCCACAAGGAAACGATAGCCAAGTTCCTGACCAAGGTAGACCCGGCGGTGAAAGGGATCGGGGCGGTGAATACCGTGGTGTTCAAAGACAGTCAGGTAATCGGATACAACACCGATTATAAGGCGGCCATGGACTGTCTGGAGCATGCGCTTGGCGGCGTGCCAGCGACGCCCAAGGAAGCAAGTCCGCTGAAGGGCAAGCACGTCCTCGTACTCGGGGCAGGGGGGGTGGCGAGGGCGATCATGTACGGGCTGCAGCGGCGTGGCGCGAGGTCGGTCATCGCCAGCCGGACGAAGTCGCGAGCGCAGATCCTGGCCGAGACGTTTCAAGGTCGGGCCGTCGATTGGCAAGCACGGCATACTGCCGACGTGGAAATCGTCATCAACTGTACGCCCGTGGGCATGCATCCGAACGTCGACGAGACACCCTTCAATAAGTCGCATCTCAAGCCATCAACGATTGTGTTCGACACCGTCTATAATCCCGAGTCGACGCTGTTCTTGAAGGAAGCGCGATCGCATGGTTGCAAAGTGGTGACGGGCGTGGAGATGTTTATCCGTCAGGCAGCGTTGCAATTCTTGCTTTTCACTGCTTGCGAGGCACCTAACGCACTGATGCGTGAAACCCTTATGCGGGCGATCGGACCAGTGCGATTTTGAAGTCGGAGGGTACGTCGCCGGCCGATAACCGGAGAAAACGAAGAGGCCGCCTGAGCGGCCGGATGGACCCAGTCACATGACAGACTCGTTGGACGCACCCATTTTTCTGATCGGCTACCGCGGTACGGGCAAGACGACCGTGGCGCAGTTGCTAGCGGATCGTCTCGGCTGGGACTGGATCGATGCCGATGATGAGATCGAGCAGCGAGCGGGTAAGTCGATCTCGGCCATCTTCGCGGATAAAGGGGAAGCCGCGTTTCGCGATATGGAGTCCCAGATCGTTGCTGAACTGAGCCGAAGGCGGGGATCTGTCGTTGCCCTGGGCGGCGGGGCTGTGCTGCGCGAGGAGAATCGTGCGGCCATACGACGGTTTGGGCGCGTCGTATGGCTCACGGCGAAGGCCGACGCGGTGGCCCAACGGCTGGCGGCGGACGAAAACACCGTGAGCCGCCGCCCCGATTTGACGCCATCCGGCGGACTGGCTGAAATCCAGGCTCTATTGGCAATTCGGGAGCCGATCTACCGCGCATGTGCTACGCTTGAGGTCGATACGGAACTAAGAACGCCCCGGGAAATCGTTGACGAAATCGTTACCCGTTTATGACAAGGTTGTCACTGGTTCTGCCAGTGCTTGCCCCGGATGCCGTTGTCTGTACTGGTTGAATCAGCAACCTGAATGGATTGGACGATGATTCCGCTCTCGCTGCGACTGGCCGTGGTGTTTGTGGTCGGTGCCTGCCTGGGATCACTCGTCAACTGGGCGATCTATTCATTGGCATGGCGGCCTCGTGCTGTTTCACCTTGGGCGCCCGCATTGCCCGAGGCTGCGAGTCGCCGAGTGATGGACCGGTTGCCCGTGCTGGGCTGGTTGGGCTTGCGGCGGGAAGCGGCGCTGCATGGTCATGGATTCTGGGTGCGGCCACTGGTGCTGGAGATCGTTCTGGGAGTTCTGCTCACCGCCCTCTATTGGTGGGAAGTGGATCGGCTCGGTTTGATTCAGGGGCAAGTGGATGGAGCAATTTCGCCGCCACTTTGGGCAGCTCGCCTCCAGTTCTTGAGCCATGCGCTGCTCCTCTGCTGGATGCTCTCAGCAAGTTTCATCGATATCGATGAAAAGTACATACCCGACGAGATCACGGTGACCGGTACGCTGCTGGGGCTGGCGATTGCCACGGTTGCGCCGATGTCGCTGTTGCCTCACGTGGCCGAGCGGGCGGCTGCTCCGGATGTTGGTCAGGCCATTTCGCTCCTTGGCGGTGGGCAAGCATTCGGCTCGAATGGCAGGCCGCTGTGGCTTGAGCCGGTGACTGCTGTTTCCCCGCATGCATGGCCGCCAATCTGGGCGCAGCCACTCAGTTGGCAGTCTTTGATCGTTGCACTCGGTTGCTATTGGCTGTGGTGCTTTGCCCTGGCGCCGCGGATTTGGCGAGGCCGACGCGGATCGATCTTTGCCCTTCGATTGATTGCCGCCCGCTTACGCCGGGAGCTGTTCCGGCCGCCTTTGCGGACGTTGTTGATTCTTGGTACGGCAACCATCGTCGTCGCGTGGGCCTTTGGTGGAGTGGGTCGTTGGGGTGGTGAAGCGGCGTGGGCTGGTCTGACCACTGCATTGGTGGGCCTTGTCGCGAGCGGTGCGATCGTTTGGGCCGTGCGACTCATTGGCAGTGCGGCGTTGCGGCGCGAGGCCATGGGCTTCGGCGATGTGACGCTGATGATGATGATCGGCGTATTTCTCGGCTGGCAGGCCTGCCTGATCACGTTCTTCTTGGCGCCGTTTGCCGGATTGGTCGCGGGCGTGTCGCAGTTCATCTTGCGGCGTGACGACGTGATCCCGTATGGCCCGTTCTTATGTCTGGCTGCCGCCACGGTCGTGGTGGCTTGGGCGCCGATCTGGAAGTGGGCGCAGCCGCTGTTTGGCATGGGAGGGCTTGTGCCGTTGGTGCTGGTCGTGTGCCTTGTGCTGCTCGGCCTGATTCTTGCCGTGTGGCAGATGATCAAGACGGCGCTCTTCGGCCGCGGTGCCTGAGCTACGGTTCAACGGGCTGGTAGAGCTAATCTCACTTCGGTCGCCACATGGGATTCTCGTGCGAAACGATCACCGATCCTGATGCCGGACGCGACCGAATCCTGGAACGTCGCCACGGCGTCATTGAAACCATCGGCGGCGAGTTGGGAGCGATCTATTTCCGGCCGTGGCCGAAATTGATCTCGCTGCCGGAGGTATGGCCGCTCGGGTCACGCTATCACGCGCGCGGCGATCGCGATCACTGCCTGCTGTATTACAACCAGCCCAGGCGAATGCCCAATTTCCTCGCACTCAGGTACATTGTATCGACTTCAGGCACGAGTTACCGCACATTTCGCGCGGCCCTGGCGGTACTCGATCGCATTGCCGAGTTGAAGCAAATCGATGCGATCGTCTGCGATGCGGCGAACACGCGGCTCTCCGATCGCCTGATGAGCCGGCTCGGCTGGGAGCCGCTCAAGCCAGATCGCTGGCATCGAAACTTCGTCCGGCGGTTCTATGGCGTCTATCCGCGCGCCAGTTGCTCGCAGTGAACCCATACCGATCCCGTCCAGGAATGAGACATCCCACGCTGATCGCGAATTGCCAGCGAGGGAGTGATCGGTCGTTTTCGCTGGCGATTCGCGCTTGGTGTCAATTCAGTCCGCGGGCGGTATAAGCTGCCAGGGCTAGCACCCTGCGGGCGGGCTTGTGGTATCAAGTCGCAACTGCTAGTCTCCGCCCCTCTTCGCTCTGCCGATCGCTGCGTACAAGGTTCGTTGGCTAAATGATTCCTGACATCGATTCGCGACAGGATCCGTCGCCGTGCTAATCGCTACCTTTCGCCATTCCGAGGCCGTGTTTGCACTGTGGTTGCTGACGCTGCTGGCTGCTGGGTGCAACCGCTATGCCTACGCGCCCAGCCCCCCCGCTGCTGCGGTGATGCCTCAGCAGCAACCGGCGATCGTCCAACAGACTCAGCAGCACCAGCAACAGGTCGCTGATCTCGACCGCAATAATCAAGAACTCCAGGCACTCCTAGCCCAGTCGCGGCAGCAATCGCAGTTGCTGGAAGACCAGACTCGAGCCACCCAATTGCAACTAAAAGACACCACCGACCGGCTCGCGTCGTTGCAAACGGAAACGGATCAGTTGCGATCGCGGACAACCGCCCTGACGGCCTCGATGCAAACGCGGGCGCAGGCAGAGATTCGTGCCAACAACAGCCTCACGCGTAATCTCACGATCACCAGTGTGCCGGGGGTCACGGTCCGACCGGATGGCGATGTGATCCGTGTCGAATTGCCAGCCGATCAACTATTCAATTACGGGGCGCCGCAACTCAAGTATGGGGCCGACTCACTTCTGCGTACCGTGGCAACCGAGGTGATGCAGGTTTATTCCCAGCAGCTTATCGGCATCGAAGGCCACACGGATGGTAATCCGACCTTGTCGCCGCAGTACCCAACCGATCAGCATATGGCCGTTGCTCAGGCAATGGCTGTCTACGATGCCCTGACGCGGGCGGCCGGCATACCGCCGCAGCAACTGTTCGTCGTTGGTCACGGCGGCAGCCAACCGCTGGTTTCCAACGCCACCGAGGCCGGACGCGCCCGCAATCGTCGGGTCGAACTGGTCATCTACCCGGAAACGGTGCGGCGTTAGCAGCCCTGCCACGGCGGCAGATCACCGAGTAGAATGGGGTCGCGGCGAACGCTTTCGCTGAACGACTGTCTTGAAGTTGGCGAGTCCTGCCAGTTCGCCGACGTATCCCTTGGTTTGTCATCCCTGTTTATCCGAATGATCGCGATCATCGATTACGAAATGGGCAACCTTCGCAGCGTGCAGAAGGGCTTTGAACGCGTCGGGCATGCCGCGACAATCACCAGCGATCCGACCGAACTGGCCGAGGCGGACAAAATCGTGCTGCCGGGTGTGGGAGCGTTTCGTGACGCGATCGCGGCTCTCGGCAA
>JAKEGR010000154.1 GCA_022615465.1 Planctomycetota bacterium
CAAACGCCACCTGGCGTTGTGCCTGGTGGTCTTGGCCTTCGTGGCGCTGCACGCGATGCGGCTTCGGGGGGAAAAATCCGGAGGTAACGTTGGAGCAGGTGTGCCGGGCGCTGAAGTTCGTGTGCCGCCGATTCCTGAACCGGCGGCGGGGGACCAGTGAGTCGGAATGCCTGCTGGACATCATCAACTATCATCAAGAGAGAAACGCGACGGCCCGACGCTCACGACAAAAACGACCCAGACGGCTGCACCGGTTCGCTGCGCTGTAGTGTTAGTTTTCCCCAGCGCCCGACAATTAGAATTCCCTCTTTTTGAACATCTGGCCATAAGCGTAACTCCCGCAATTTGGGAGGGATGCGATGGTTACGGATGGCCAGGTGCGACGCTTGCACCGCGAACTCGTCTTGGGAATTTCCCTGGACATGGCGGCACGGAGAGCTGGCATGAGTGCCAAAACGGCCCGGCATTACCGCGATCAAAAGACGCTTCCGAGCGCTCGCAAGAAGGCGAGTTTACCGCGAACCTACCGCACGCGGCTCGATCCATTCGCCACCGTCTGGCCCGAGGTCGAAGAGCGCTTGCGCGAGGAGCCGCGACTACACGCCAAGACGCTCTTCGACTGGCTCAAGCAAACGCATCCGGACCAGTTTCTCGATTCGCATCGCCGCACCTTTGAGCGCCGCGTTCGACAATGGCGAGCGACGCATGGACCGAGCCAGACCATCATGTTCCGGCAAGTCCATCAGCCGGGTGATCTCGCCGCCTCCGACTTCACGTCGATGAACGCACTCCGCGTCACCATCACGGGACAGCGGTTCGATCATATGGTCTATCACTTCGTGCTGACCTACTCGAACTGGGAATCGGTGACGGTGTGCGCTTCGGAATCCTTCGAAGCCTTGTCCGACGGCTTGCAAAACGCGCTGTGGGTGTTGGGCGGCGTGCCCAAGCGGCATCGCAGCGACAGCTTGAGCGCTGCGGTGAACAACCTATCGGCGACGCGAGAATTCCAGACGCGCTATCGTGACTTGCTGGCGCACTACGGCCTGTCGGGCCAGCGCATCAATGTGCGACAGGCGCACGAGAACGGCGATGCCGAGTCATCGCACGGGCACTTCAAGACCGCCGTCGAGCAAGCGTTGCTGCTCCGCGGTAGTCGCGACTTCGCCAGCCGCGAGGAGTATGCGAACTTCCTGCAGCAGATCGTGGCGACGCGGAACAGTGGCCGACACGACCGCTTCACCGAGGAGTTGCGTGCCTTGCGCGACTTACCCGACGCACGCTTGTCGTCGTGTTTGAAGGTGCGCTGCCGAGTCGATTCGGGCAGCCTGATGCACATTCATCGCAATACCTATTCGGTGCACAGTCGTCTGTGCGGCGAATGGGTCGAGGCACGCCTATTCGCCGACCGCGTCGAGGTCTGGTACGCCGACCAGCAGGTTGATACGTTGCCGCGCCTGGTGGGCCGCGACCAACATGCCGTGCACTATCGGCATGTCATCGATTCGCTGGTGCGCAAGCCGGGCGCCTTCGCCAATTACGCGTACCGCGACGATCTATTTCCAACCACGCGTTTCCGCATCGCTTACGATCGGTTTTGCGAAGGCCGCGACGAACGCCGCGGCGCCAAGGACTACTTGAAGATCCTGCATCATGCCGCCCACAACAGTGAAGTGGCCGTCGACGAAGCGTTGCGTGTGCTCTTGGCCAGTGATGGCAAGTTCACCGTCGAGGCGGTGATCGCGCTGGCGAAGGCGAGTGCGGAACTTCCGGCCGCGACGACGGTCGTCGTGGACTTGCCGGATTTGACCGAGTTCGATGGATTGCTCACATTCACGGAGGAAACTCATGGCGAAGACGCGAACGAACCAGGCGAATGGATCGCCGCCAAACCATTCGACACCACCGCCGTCAGCGAAGGATCGTCTGACGGAGCAGTTGCGGGAACTCCGCCTGCCGGCGTTCCGCGATCACTATCAGAGCCAGGCCGATCAAGCAGCGCGGGAGAATCTGAGCTACCCGCAGTACCTGGAGGCGTTGGCGAGCCGGGAATGCGAAGCGCGGACGCAGGGCCGCATCCGGCGCCTGGCGATGGCGTCGCGACTACCGAGCGGCAAGACCTGGGACCAGTTCCGCTGGGCGCGCTTGCCGAAGAACGTGCAGCAACAATTCCAGGCCCTGCGCGACGGCGGCTTCTTGAAACGCCGCGAAAACGTCCTCGTGTTCGGCAAGCCGGGCTCGGGAAAGACGCATGCCTTGTGCGCGGTTGCCGAGCAACTCGTGTTGCAGGGGCACCCGGTGTTGTTCACGACCAGCAGCCTGCTGGTGCAAGATCTGCTCGTCGCCAAACGCGACCTCAAGCTCGAACGGTTCCTGAAAAAACTGGCCGGCTACGAGGCACTGGTCATCGACGACCTCGGTTACGTGCAACAGAGCCGCGAAGAAATGGAAGTGCTCTTCACCCTCTTGGCGGAGCGCTACGAGCGCGGCAGCGTGATGTTGACGAGCAACTTGCCGTTCTCCCAATGGACGGCGATCTTCAAGGACCCGATGACGACAGCGGCGGCGATCGATCGCCTGGTGCATCACAGCGTGATCGTCGAACTCAATGTACCGAGCTACCGATTGGAAAGTGCGAAGGATGCGAAAAAGGCGAAGACCAACGATGCCGAATCGCCGGCGACAACTACATCCTGACACGACTCAGTGGAGAATTCTAATTGTCGCTAAAGGGGAGAAACGATTGTCGCCGAACAGTGGCTTAACCGCGCTCGGGCCTACCTCGACAGCCACAAGCAACTGAAAGACGCGAAATTCGAGCGGCGCGACAACCTCTTTCATCTCGTCGCCCATTACCTCCGCCTTCTCGCTGAAGCCGAGACAGAGCTGATTCGCGCGAAAGACGCACGGGACCG
>JAKEGR010000155.1 GCA_022615465.1 Planctomycetota bacterium
AGATTTACAGCATTTTGCGCCGCGGGGTGCTGCATGCGGCCGTGTAAATGGAATACCCATTGGCCACCGCTTCGAAGGCGGTAGAATGACGGAACATGGCTCTCAGCGATGGTTTGGTTGGGGACGTGGGGTGACGAGAGCCTGACGAACCGGCTCCTCGCCCCTTCCAGGGCGAATGACTAGCTTTCAATGCGGGGCAGCAGGGAGGAACGCGAACGATGAAGGGTGTCTTGGCGGTAGTGCTGGCCGGCGGGAAGGGATCGCGGTTGGATCCGCTCACGCGAGACCGGGCCAAGCCGGCCGTGCCGTTTGGGGGCGTTTATCGCATCATTGATTTTACGCTCTCGAATTGCCTCAACAGCGGCTTGCGGCAGATTCTCGTGCTGACGCAATACAAAGCAATGAGCCTTGACCGGCACATCACGCTTGGCTGGCGGAATTTCCTGTGCCGGGAACTGGGGGAGTTCATCGACGTTGTCCCGCCGCAGCAGCGAGTGGGTGATGGGTGGTATCAAGGCACGGCCGACGCCGTCTATCAGAATATCTACACGCTCGAAAAGGAACGCCCCGAGTATGTCGTGATCCTGGCCGGCGACCACATCTACAAAATGGACTACGGCAAGCTCATTGCGTTTCATCAAGAGCGCAATGCCGAGTTGACGATTGCCGCCCTGCGGGTCAAGACCATGCAGGCCGCCCGGCGGTTTGGCATCATGGAGGTAGATGACAGCGGCCGGGTGATCGGGTTCGAAGAGAAGCCAAGCCAACCCAAGACAATACCCGGAAACCCCGAATACTGTCTGGCGTCGATGGGGATTTACGTGTTCAACGCGTCATTCCTGTTCGAAGAACTTCTCAAGGATGCGCTTCTGCGCGAACCCGTTAGCTCCCACGACTTTGGCCGCAACGTCATTCCCATGGTCGTCGGCAGCCGGCGGGTCTATGCGTTTCCGTTTCTCGACGAGAACCGCAAGAAGGACGCCTACTGGCGGGACGTCGGCACGATCGATTCGTATTACGAGGCGAACCTCGAACTGACAGCGGTCGAGCCAGATCTCAATCTGTACGACGACCGCTGGCCGGTGCGGACCTATCAGCCGAATCTGCCGCCGCCCAAGTTCGTGTTCAACTCGCAGGACCGTTGTGGTGAGGCCCACGACAGCATTGTTTGTGCCGGGGCGATTATCTCCGGCGGGCAGGTGACGCGGTCGGTCATCGGCCCCCAGACCCGCGTCAACAGCTACGCCGAAGTGGAGGATTCGATTGTTTTCGCAAGGGTGAATATTGGTCGACGAGCCAAAATCCGGCGAGCGATTATCGAAAATGGCGTAGACATTCCCGAAGGCTTCCGCGTCGGTTTCGACGAGGGAGAGGATCGAGCCCGCCAATTCACCATTAGCCCTGGCGGCATTGTGGTGATCGCTAAGGGGCAAAGCGTTGAGGCGGAGTTTACGGACCCCGATTGAACTGCCCAGACTGGCAACAGGCGACATCCGCCGGCCGGGCGGCAAACGAGCGGCGGCGATTGGTGTCGATGTCGAGCAGGGCTTCCCTGGATTGGCCACAAAGAGCACAAGAGTCACAAAATGAGTTTCTTGATTTCGAATTTTGGGGCACCGAAATTGATCAGGAGCGCATCGCGCTGGTTGGCTGCCCGTAGGTAGCCGAGGACTTGAGCGATGTGCTCGACCGCAATCGTCTTGCAGGCTTTCAATTCAACGATTAGGCAATCCTCCACGAACAGGTCGGCAAAGTAATCGCCCAAGATCGTTCCGTCCTCGTCTCGCACCTGCAAAGGTTTCTGTTGTTCAACTTTGATTCCGGTGTTGCGAAGCCGATGGGCCAAACCGTTCTCGTAGACTTTTTCCAAGTGGCCATTGCGGAGGTAAGCGTGGAGCGCAAAGCCTGTTTCCCTGATCCGATCACACAACTCGCGTATGGCCCTCTCATCCCGCATGATTGTTTTGTGTCTTTTGTGCTTTTTGCGGCTATTTCCCCACCCTTCATTGCGGCGAATCCGCCATAATTGACCCTGTCAAAGCAGCAACCGTCGGGGACTGTCTCGCTCTGCGAGATGCCGCGTCGCTTGAAAAAATGAAAAGTCGAGATCAGAAGTCGTCGTGGTAATAGAAGTGGGCGTGGGGGGGGTGGGGGTAGTGGTAGTAATGCCGCGGCGCGCAATAATAGGGTCGCCAGGCGGGCGTCACGATCACGGTGGATGGCACTACTTCGGTCACGACGGGCACCGCGGCCGGCCTGGCGGCATACGAGCGGCCGTCGCTCATTTGCTGCGCGGCGAGCAGCACCCGGTCGCTGACGCCGTGTTGCTTCAGTGAAATGAGCGACGTTGGGCTTAATTCGAGTTGGGCGCCGCGCGAGCGGATCGTGCTGATGATAAGATCCTCGCTGACGCCGGCCTTGGTCATCTCCACGAGGTCATAGTTGCTGACTGCCATGGCGGCTGCTTGCTGATTGGCCTGCGCGACGACGGCCGCCCCGGCCGCCGCTTGCCGCTCATCGGTGCGGTCTTTGGCGCGACCGAGCAGGTTGCCGGTAAGGGCGCCCACGCCGGCGCCGATCAACGCGCCTTCGCCTCGATCCTTTCTGCCACCCACGATGGCGCCGGTAATCGCGCCAAAAGCGCCGCCCACGACCGTTCCGGAGGCTGTGTCGTTCTGATAGTAATCCGGCGCTGGCTGGTAGTAGTATTGTTGCCCAATCGCGGAATCGAAATGGGCCAGCACGAGGGCGGCCGTCAGCATGGCCGCAATGGGTCTCAATCCGACGGACTTCGCACCGATGAGTGATCGCATGGTTCGTTTCCTGTTCGGCATGATCAACCTGGGTATTCCGTGATCGATAACGGCCCTTTGTCTAGATCGGCTCGGCGGGGCACAACTCTACTAGAATAACCGCGGCCATGCCAGCGGAGTTTGCAGGCGGAAAACGAGCCTCAACAGCCCGTTGAAGAAGTCAGATCGGCACCGCTGTTGATATCCGTCCGATTACGGCGAAACCGCGTCTCGGAGAGACGCGGCTACATGGAGAGCGCGGCGAAGTTGTCAGAACACGCAGCCCAGCGCATCACTCCGGACTGTCCGTCGATGTGGGCATGAGATCGGGCGCGCCATCGGTTGGTTCTTCCGCGGGCGGTTCGGGTGGGCCGCCGATGATTTTGTCGGCTCCGATCCTGGCTTCCAACTGGGAGAGGATCTGGTCGGTGGTTGGCCGGTCGAACTTGAAGTCGTCCAGCACAAACCGCCTGCGACGCTTGCCGTCCTGATACGTGATCCGCGCGATGCCCTTGTTTCGCCACCGCTTCTTGTCGAGAGACACCACGGAATCGAGATCGACGGTTTGCCCCCAGCTTGAGGAGAGTCGCGTGTCGCTCAACTCGATCCACCGGCCGCGCGACCGCCATGCGTTCAACAGCAACGGGAGGCCGATCGCTCCCGTAACCGCCGCCATCACATACTGCAACATAATATCGACATCGGTTTTCGGTACGCCGGGCGACACGGTCGGCCAGCCGCGTTCGCGGGCGTAGTCGGGCCATTGGTCGATATGGTTTTCATCCTTGAACTTCTTGTGAGCCAAGGCCCGTTCTTGCTGATTGGGGTACGTGACGGCCCCATCGTACAGGGACCACAGGGCAAACCCGAGGGCGACGGCGCCGATCAGCAGGAATCGCAGGTAATATCGCGGATCGCTCGATGTTCGAATGGCCATTTGCTGGGATCCAGGGTACGGTTCACAGTTTCTCGAAAAGCCGGAAGATACACCACGCCAGACATACCCATCCAGACAGGCAACTTCCGGCCGCGTCGCGATTGTACCCGCTTCCAGACGGAGGAGCGAGAGACCACCGCGGTGATGCGAACCAACGGAGAGGCCGTAGGGCAGGTTCTCCGAAACTGCCAATTCCGAGTCTCGGAGAGACGCGGCTACGTGGGTGCCCTTGTCAAGGATGGCCGCGTCACTGCTCGCGGAAGTTCACTCGCCGGATATGGCTCCGATGCGTCTCGCCGATGGCCCGCCGCAGGCCATCCTCCGACTTCGGCACCGCAATCAGATGCACCTGATTGGGCATCAGACAATACGCCCAGACTTCCACGCCCCGCTGGCCCATCAACTCAAAATAGGCCGCATAATCCTCCTCGCAAAAGAACGTCGGCTGCCGATGGTTCCCTCGCTGAGTCACGGATGCAGCCCACCGGAATAACTCGCACCAATCGCGCCATCCCAAGAACATGGCAAAACGCTTCTTTTCGGTCAAGGGTTGCGTATAGTGCCCCCTGAATTAGTTGGTCAAATCTCAAACAAACGAACCTCTCTGCAACGCCGCCGCCGGGTCATACCAAGCCGCGTTGATGAACGCCTGAATCTTCTCGACGAACTTCCAAACCACCTCCGCATCAATTGGACAATTCTCATGCTGACGGCGAACCTCGGCCAGCACCGAGCGTCTCTCAAAAGGCAATCGCTTCGCGTGGCGGAGCAGGAA
>JAKEGR010000156.1 GCA_022615465.1 Planctomycetota bacterium
CTGGCGGCCCACGCCCGAGTGGGATATGTACGTGGTGTTTCCGAATCCCAAGGTCCGTAAGTTCATGAGCGCCGTCGGCAACACGAAATGGTATTGGTTTGTCGCCGGCGAATATGGCGGCGGCTCGTGGAGCGTGGACCGTGTTGGCCTTCCTGATCAGATCGACATCAACGACATCCGTGTGTCGGGTGGGTTCGAATGGGAAACCCAAACCTTCATCCGCAGCTTTGTGGAGATTGGCTACGTCTGGAATCGCGAGGTAATCTTCCGCTCCCATGACCCCACCGAATTCATACCCGACGACACGTTTATGGTCCGCGGCGGGATCAGTTTCTAGGAATGCACTGCCATGAACCAGGAGGCAGCGGCCACGGAGCAGCAGGCGCGGAAGAACCTGTCGGCGGCGAGCAGGGCCGCCTGCGAACCCGCTTCCTGGTACACGTTGCGACAAACACTTGCTCGCTTCGCTGCCAACGGCTTCTTTATTCTGCTACTCGCAACCGCCGACGCACAGCCTCCTTACCCCACCGAGGCTGGTAGTCAACGACCAGGAGGGGAGACAAGCGGATCTTTCGCGCCGATCACTACCGAGCCACAGGCTCACTCGCCCGCCCCGATTGTCACTTATGAATCGCCGCCGGCTACTGGTTCTTTCTATGGCGAGTCCGGAGCAGCACCGATCGGCGCGCCGAGTGTTCCCGTTGCCGCCGGCCCACAAGCGGCCGCTGAACCAGATCATAGCCAAACCTGGCAAAGCTATCCCGCGCCCGGCAGCGTCGCTCCTGCTGCCACGCCGGCCTTCATCGGCCAAGGACCGACCGATCCTAGCACCACCGAACCGGGCAACCCCAAGTCACTTCTCCCGCCTGGCACGCGTGATGGAGTGTTCCAAAAGGTGAAATTCACCGGCACCTGGATGCCGCAGCTTGAGAACGACAGCCTGGGCTGGACCGATCTGCGAACTGAAGTCGTCTTCGGGCTGCCGTTTTTCACCCGCGAAACGCCGCTGGTGATCACGCCAAGCTATGAAGCCCACTTTCTCGATCGACCGATCGGCATCGACTTGCCACCACGGCTGCACGACGCGGCAATCGACTTCCATCATTTCCGCCGTGTCGGCGATCACTGGATCATCGACGCCTCCGTGACGCCCGGCGTGTATGCCGATGATTATAGCTTTGATTCGAGCGACGCAATCCGCGTCAGCGGCCGGGGATTGGCGATTTATGAGCCATCCCCTCAGTGGAGATGGATCATGGGCGTCGCCTACCTTGATGGTGCGGGTTGGGATGTCGTCCCGGTGGCCGGCGTGGCCTATTCGCCCAACGACGACACGAAGTACGAACTCGTGTTTCCACGCCCGCAGATCGCCTGGCGGCTACCGAGTTCTCCGGTGCCCGGCATCGATGAACGCTGGTTTTACATTGGCGCCGAATTTGGCAGCGGCATCTGGGCGATTGAGCATGTCAACGGCTCGCCTGATGTGCTTGTCTCGCGCGACTATCGCATCCTCATGGGCCTCGAACGCAAGATCATTGGCGGCCTGTCGCGACGAATCGAAATCGGCTACGTCTTCGGCCGTCAAATCGAGTTAGACAGCACCCCCGGCGAGATCAATCTCGATGACACCTTCATGGTCCGCACCGGCCTGGTGTATTGATTGACTTTCCGGCCGGCCGCGTTTTATTGATCCTCGCTGGCAAAAAAATCGGGAACATCCGTCGTCAATCCAACCGATCGATCCTTCTTTCTCCTTGCACTATCGACGAGTCCCCCCCTGTCCGACGTGCCGTAGTGGATTGGCAGATTGGGTTCGGGCTGCCGTGCTCCTGGGGATATCAAACCGCGGCAGGGACAAGTATAATCACTGCCAGTCCCGCAGCCGCCTGGGAAAAGTCAGTTCCCGACGGTGGTGGGGTCCAGACCAGGGATGCTGGACTACCAAGACAGGATTAACGCTCAACAGAGGAAAAACCATGACCACACACCGACTCGCTATGTTCGCGATCTCTCTGATTCTGGCCCTTGGCGCGCTGCCCGCATTTGCGGAGCAGACCGTCAACCTGTTCGACGGCAGAGACCTCACGGGCTGGACGAAGCGCGGCGGTGCAGCCACGTATGCAGCCGAAGACGGTGCAATCGTCGGCCGCAGCGTGCCAAACACATGGAACACGTTCCTGGCTACCGACAAGGAGTACGACAATTTCGTGCTCGAATTCGATGTCAAGGTGGACGGGCCAGACTTCAACTCCGGCGTCCAAATCCGCAGCCACAGTCGGCTCAAGGACGACAAGGAGCAGGTGTTTGGCTACCAGGTGGAAATCGATCCGAGCGATCGCAGTTATTCGGGCGGCATTTACTGGGAAGGGGGCAGTCCGGAACGCGAAGGCGGCTGGCTCTTCGATCTAGCCAACAACGAAGCCGCCCGCAAAGCGCTCCGTCAGGGCGAGTGGAACCATCTGAAGATCGTTGCCAACGGCCGCCGCATCCAGACCTGGGTCAACGACGTTCCTGCGGCGGACTACACCGACACGGACGACAAAGCATTCACCCCCGCGGGCTTTATCGGATTGCAAGTCCACTCGGTCGGCGACCGCACCGACACCAAGGAAGTCCGCTGGAAGAACATCAAGCTGACGGAACTGGAGTAGTACCGGTTTTCTGACACGGCATTCGTATCACTCCAAGCCGTACGCGCCGGCGGGCGGGATGTAGATCCCGGTGCGGCGTGTGACGTTGAGCGTTGGCAGGAAGCGTGGCTCGACGAGGAAACTCACACTGACGTTGTCTTTCGATTCGTTGTAGTTCGCGCCCAAGGTCGCGATGAGCGATTCGCCGATCCGGCTGAAGTAGAACGACTCGCTAACGTTGCCGGGAGTGCCGAGGTCGATCATGGTGCTGGCGGAGCCGATCCACTTGGTGCTCATGCGATAATTGAGCGTCGCCGTGATGATGTTGGCCTGGACGACGCCGTCGATTGTGCGGAAGCCGAGGTAGGCGTTGCCATGTTCGGGGCGGGTGAGGAGCGTACCGATGGAGGCGGTTCGCAGGCCATCTCCGAAGAAATCAGCGGCGCCATCGGAAAGGATCGAAAAGCGGTCGCCCAGGTGCCAGCGGAAATCGTAGTCGGCCAGGCCCAACGGCTGGCCGAAGTTGTCGCGTTCATCTTGGGGAAACCAGGTGGCGTTGGTATCGAAGGTCATCCAGTCGACGATCCGCTCGTAGCCCAACGGCCCACGCTTGGTCTGCAGGCGATGGCGCATGCCGAGGCGGACGGCCGAAAGGTCGTCGGCAATCTCGGTCGAGGGCGAGGTAACCCAACTCTGCATGCCGGAGCGGAGGGCGTAGAACCTGGGATCGAACTTCGGATCGATAAATGACGGCGGGCCGGGGATGGCGTAGACGCCGGCCAGGTTGCCGCCAAATGGCGAGAAAAACAGCCGGCGGCGGAATTCCTCGATCGAGTCGTCGTCCAACTCATCGTAGAGCGGGAACTCGTTAATATCCTGGTTCGCGTCTGCGTAAAATGCTTCGGCGTCGAAAACGACCTTGTGCGCGAGACCGTTGAGATTGAACAGCGGGTCGCGAACCGTCGGATCAACGGCCCAGAAAGGAATGCTGGCCCGAACGCCGAGTTGTCCGTAGGCCCGCTCGATCGCGTTGCCCTCAATATCCTCGCCCCAGTGGGCAAGTTCGCCCAGCGCGTAGGGCACGACCTTGAACGGCGCGAGATCGAGCGGGTAGTCGATTTCTTGCCGGGTGACGAGCCGCTCGCCCGCGCCGGAGACAGGCACGCCAGCGCTGTCCTCTTCCCACGGCAGCAGGGTCCAATCGGTGGTGTTCGTGGCCTTGGTCGCAATGCCAATGTCGGCATAGGCGGCCTGGGAATGGGCAAACCACGTGAGCTGATCTCCGAGGAGGGGCTGGCCGAGCAAGTAGTGGTCGGCGCGCGGGAGCCACTGCGTTTGCGTGAAAAAGTCGTTGAGCCGCCCGTTGGCTTCGATGGAGAGCGACTGGTTATCAAACAACCGCTTGAGCCGCACGCCGGTGAGCTGGTCCTTATTTTCGTCCCATTCCTGCTCGTAATACTGTTCGAGGAAATTTCGGTCGCTGATCCAGCCGACCTCGGCCTGAACGGTCCAGTCGTCGAGCAGCCCGCCGACGAGTTGCTGGCGATGGTTCCAGAACGCCCGGCCGCGGAACTTCTCTTCCGGCACGACGTTTCGCCGGTCACGGCCGAGGTTATCGATGCCGCCATCGTCGATGAACCAGAGATCGGCTCGCCCATCGGTCGTCCCCATGATGCTGAAGAAGCGGTCGCGATGGTACTCGACGCCGGTACCGAAACCCAATCCGCGTTTGCTCAGCCAGTCGAGATTGAGGTCCCACTCGACCCCCTCGGTCGGCTCCATACCGAGGAGCTGGAAGGCATCAAGCTCGAACAGCGTCTGAAAACCAAAGATCGAGTCGTTGCGGATACGCACGTTGTCAATGAAGTATGACGGCTTCTCGAGATCGGTGGCGAGCGTTGGCCACCAGAAGACGGGCACTCCGGAGACGTACAGGAAATTGTTCTGACTTTCGGCGTGTTGTTGATGATCAACGACCGACTGACCGCTGAATGGGTCGACAATCGGCATGCCAGTGATCGGATCGACGGCAGTTCGCTGGTTGTCCTGGAAGGTAATGGTCTGCGAAGCGAAGTGGTAGCTTGGCTCTTCCAGGCGGCTGGTGGTAACGAAGGCGTCCTGGGCGACGAACCGCGATTCGTCCAATTGACGGAGCGAGCCTGCGCGGAGCCGCACCAATCCTTGATATTGGCGGCCATCGAGCGGCGGCAAGGGCGTGAGCATCTCGGCATTCAAGATGATGCCGAGTTGGCGGCGGACGTCGTAGAACATGCGGTCGGCGTAGACGATGCGGTCGCCTTGGCGAAAGACAATATTGCCTTCCAGGTAGATCTCGAGAGGAAGCTCATTCTGCTGAGTCAATTGATTGGGATTGCGGGCGTCGATTCCGCGGGTCCAGATGACGGCCCGGTCGGTTTCGATGTCGATATCACCGAGTGGACCAACCGCTTCGGGCAACCCCTCAACCGAGAGGCCCTGAATGACCACATTCACGCCGCCACTGAATACAAGGGCGGTTTCGCCGTTGGGCAGCGAACTGCTTTCGAAGTTCGGACCCATCCCCTCGCTCCGCCCAAAGATCTGCACGCGGCGGAAGTTGGCACGCGACGGTACGTCAGGCCCAGGGGCTGGAACCGTTTGGGGAACTGGCAACGTCGGCGGAGCGAACTGGGCCGGCTGGACCGCACGATCGAGATGTGCTGCTGGTTGAGAACCAAGCGTAACACGTTCGGCCGGTGGCGGCGTGAACCTGGCCAACCCGCGGGCGACGATCGGCGGCTTTTCCGCAGGCTCCGTTCCAGCCAGAGGCAATTGCAAATTGATCCGCGACCCGGTGACGAAGCGGCCGAACCAATCGGGCGCCTCGATGCGGCCCGTGGTGTGCGCCGGAAAGGGAATCGATGTCGCACTCGCATTTGCCGGGGGACGGGTGCTGACCTCCGGCGCGATATTTTCGAGCGAGATGGGTTCCCCGTCGTTGCGTTCAAAGTAAGCGATTACCAGCGACGGCTGGCGGCCTGGCCGACTGCTATCCGCGTTGTCGATCCACAGCACCGCCCGCGGGCCTCGCACGTGTGTCGTGCCCTGACTCACCTGGCAATGGCCTTCGAGCAGCCATACGTCGTAAGTCCCTTGCTTCCAGTGCTGGGCGCGGTCGGCGGAAACGGCAACCGGCTGGTTTTGTTCGGGCCGAGGCAAGAAGATATCTGCTTCTTGTGCGGGAGCAGGCATTGGCATCCACGCAGCCATCGGCAGGGCCAACCACAGTGCAAACCACAGAATTGCCACCCGCCGGCGCGCATCGCGAGCGCACGGCTGGAGTGGCGATCTTGTAGACCGCTGTAGCATCAAGTTGAACTGGTGGCCGAAGATCAGAACGGCATCCTTGCCAAATGAAAAGCAGGCGTGGACGGGCATTCGCACGCAAATCGCCGCGCGGAACTGCCGTGGCACGTGTCACAACACCAGATGCCGCAGGCAATTACGAAAAGACGCAGCAAAAAATCCGGCGGATTATAGGAAAGACCCCGGCAGCCGGTCAAGCCGCGTTGTGCCGGATTGCACCTTTCGCAAGGTGTTTTGCGACAACATTTTGCGGCGCGCTGGTGCCACTGCTTGCTTACCTGGCAGCAGCGTCCTCGCGTCAGGCAAATCAAAGGGGGTGATCGTAGGGAACGTGCCTCCGTGCCGTTCCGGTATTTTCGTTATTCACGGAACGCCAGGGACGGCGTCCCCTACGGACGTTCCGTGCCCATGGGTAACACGTTGCTTACCGCCGCTTTATCGCGCGCTGCATGGCCGCCCCCATATCGGCCGGGCTTTGGGCGACTTCGATGCCGGCCGCATCGAGGGCGGCGATCTTCTCTGCCGCGGTGCCCTTGCCGCCTGAAATGATCGCCCCCGCGTGCCCCATCCGCTTTCCCTTGGGTGCCGTGCGGCCGGCAATGAACGCGGCCACCGGTTTGGTGACCTGCTCGCGAACGAACGCGGCGGCTTCCTCTTCGGCCGTTCCGCCAATCTCACCGATGAGAAGGATCGCTTCTGTCTCATCATCGGCTTGATACAGCTTCAAGAGATCGATGAACGATGTGCCTACGATTGGGTCGCCGCCGAGGCCGACGCACGTCGATTGGCCCAGGCCGACGGACGAAAGTTGCCAGACCGCTTCGTAGGTGAGTGTGCCGCTACGGCTCATCACGCCGACTGGTCCTTTTTTGTGGATGTAGCCCGGCATGATGCCGATCTTGCATTCCTCGGGCGTGATGACGCCGGGGCAATTGGGACCGATGAGCGTGGACTTGCTGGCCTTGACCACTTCGTAGACGCGGACCATGTCGAGGACCGGCACGCCCTCGGTGATGGCGATGATGATCTCGATTCCCGCGTCGCAGGCTTCGAGAATCGCATCGGCCGTGAAGGCGGGCGGCACGAAGATCATCGTGGCGCTGGC
>JAKEGR010000157.1 GCA_022615465.1 Planctomycetota bacterium
ATTAGGAACGCTGTCAGCGCGGCGTCGAGCGGCGTGCTGGAGCGGATCAGGGCATAGTCGACGTTATCGTGCGCACAGCCTCGCCGCAGCTCCGCGAGGAAACGCCCGAGCGATTCCAAATAACCTTCGCGCAGTGCCCGAGGATTGCATGTGAGTTGATCGACTGTCTCCAAGCCCTCGAAACGCGCTGGTTGGGAGAAAGGAAAATCCAGTTCGTCATCATCCATCACATGCAGAACAAGCACGTCGTGCCCCCGCTGCCGCAGCAGCCGCAGGCCGCGAAGAGTGTCGTCGGAATTAACTAGCAGGTCCGAGATCAGGATCATCATGCCACGGCGCGGATACGTCTCTGCAACGCGGGCAAGCACATCGACCAGTTGTGTCTTGTCGCGAGGCTCTTTGGCGTCGAGCGATCGGACGATTGTCGTTAAATGGCCCGTGCTGGTACGCAGCGGCACTGTCTGACGAATTCTCTCGTCGAAGGCGATGCAGCCGACCGCGTCCTGCTGCCGCAACAACAAATAGGCCAGCGCTGCCGCCGACGTGGCCGCATAGTCGTATTTTGAGAGCGGCCCGTTGCCGTACGCCATGCTCGCGGACACATCGACCAGCAGACAGCACCGCAAATTGGTGTCTTCCTCGTATTGCTTCACGTAGAGCCGATCCTGCTTGGCCCACACCTTCCAATCTACGCGGCGCAGATCGTCACCTGGCACGTACTGGCGGTGCTGTACGAACTCGATCGACTGCCCGAAATACGGACTACGATGCATACCGCTCAGCAGACCTTCAACAATGTGCCGAGCGCGCACTTCGAGACGACCAATCCGCTTGATCACCTCAGGATGCAAAGATCTTCTGGAAGCGGTCGTCATGGAGTAGTTGGTCCTCTCGGGTGGGAGTAACATCGAGGAGTCGGCCGATAAGATCGTCCGTGGTGATACCGTCGCTTTCAGCCGCAAAATTCACAACCAGGCGATGTCGCAACACCGGTCTTGCAAGAGCCTGGATATCTTCGACTGCAACGTGCGCCCGGCCGTGCAGCAGCGTTCGGGCCTTGGCGCCGAGAATGAGGTACTGAACCGCCCGCGGCCCGGCACCCCATGCAAGTTGCTTGCGGGCGAAATCGGCCGCTCCGTCCTCCCGCACCCGAGTCTGCCGCACCAGTGCAAGCGTGTAGCGGATGAGATGGTCGTTGATCGGCACCTCCCGCACCAGCGATTGGAGGGCCTGAATCTCTTCGGACGACAAGATCGGTCTAACCTCGTTCTGTTCCATGCCGGTTGTACGCCGGGCCACCTCGAACTCTTCGTCAAGACTCGGGTACGTCACCAGCACTTTGAACATAAACCGATCCTGCTGGGCCTCCGGCAGAGGATAGGTGCCTTCTTGCTCGATCGGGTTCTGTGTCGCGAGTACCATGAAGGGATTGCTCATGGGATGGCGGACGCGACCAACCGTTACCTGCCGCTCCTGCATCGCTTCCAATAGCGCGGCCTGTGTCTTGGGGGGAGTGCGGTTGATCTCATCGGCCAAGAGGACATGAGAGAAAATCGGCCCCGCCAGGAATCGCATTTCACGCTGCCCGGTCGAGCGGTTCTCCTCGATGATGTCCGTGCCTGTAATATCGGCCGGCATGAGATCCGGCGTGAATTGGATGCGGCTGAACGTCAGGCTGAGCGACCGGGCCAAGGTGCTCACGAGCAGCGTTTTAGCCAGTCCAGGCACGCCTTCCAACAGGCAATGCCCGCGGCTAAATAGCGCTATCAGCATTTGCTCGATGACGTCATGTTGGCCGACGATGACACGGCTTAGTTGCTCCTTGATTTGCCGCGAGGCATCGTCCACCCGCTGGAGGGAACTGGCATGGTGCTCGTCGAAAGGTGCATTCATCAAATTCGATTCCGTAGGAGAAAGGAGGAGGATCTATCTGTTGCACGGCGTGCTGGTGTCTCGGCATTTAACGCTGAAAGATCGGCAAGCAGGCGTTATCGAGTTGCAGCATGATCAGATTCAACGCCGTCGTATACACCGGGCCAATGTACCCTTGAGTCCATTGGATGCCGTTCTTATCGCCGAGCTTCACTTCCGTCGCCTCGCGCAGTAGCTTGGCTTCCATTTCGTTGCGGTATCCGACCCATCGGTTGTTCCCTTCGCGATACTGTACTTGAGAGTAATAGAAATGGGCGTAGTGCCAATGACCGTAGCTGTTGCGCGTGTCGGGCCCCAAATTCTGCTCGCAATACTTCATCATCCGAGGAACATAATCGTCGTCGTACTCTCCCGCGCTATACAAGCAGGCAATGGCCGCGGCAGTAATGGCCGGTCTGCCGCCTCCGCCTTTGGAACTGTACTGCACACCGCCATCCGGCAAAGTACAATCGTGGATGTACTTTACCGCTTTGTCGATGATTTCCTTCGGAACGGGGATTCCCGCGTTGCGGCAGCTTCGCAGCCCCTGGACCTGCGTGATGGTCGTTGATCCCTCATCGAAACCACCGCCATCCTTCGCGCTCACGTAACCCCATCCGCCCGCTGGCGTCTGCGCTTGACCGGTGAAGGTCACGGCACGAGTCAGGACATCAATCAGCTCGGCTCGCCGATCTTCGTCCTCCTCATCACCCAGCACTTGCGACAGGAATAGCATCGAAAAACCATGGCCATAGGTGTAGCGGTCGTCGCGGAGCGGATCGCCGATCAGCCCGTTCGGCCGGCTTTGTCGCAAAATGTAATCCACGGCACGGCGAATATTATCCGAATACTTGCCTTGCGTGGCGGTCGAGCCTTCAGACATGAGCGCCAGACCTGATAGAGCAGTCATTGCCGTAGGATAACGGCCCTGCGCTGTCCAATGTCCCAGCTTGTGTTGATGATAGGCAAGCCAATCGAGTCCCTGGCTGACGACCGTGCGAACTCGCGGATTTGCGATCTCGGCCCGCGCCGCTGCAGTCGTCAGGAGCATTGCCCCTGAAACAATTGCGATCATCAACAATACAATTCGTCGTCTCATGAAAATGATCAATCGTCATCCAATTCCACTGGATTACCAGCCGGATTGTCGTCCGGTTCCCCGACCTGGGGTGTTTCTTCCGGCTTGGACATGTCAGGCACTGGATTGATCTCCGTTGGGTTTTGTAGAGCCTCCTGCAACGCCTCACCAATCCGCCGCCCGATGCCCCACAGGCCTCGCTCCGAAATCGCTCGTGGTGTCTCGACATCGTCGTTGGCCGGTGGCGCCGGAGGCTGGGGCCGATCCGACATCGCCAATTGCACCGCCCGCGCGCTCATCTCGATTGTTACGTGCGGCGAGGTGTCTTGTGCGGCACGGATATTGAAATGCGTGCCGACCAGGTCTGGGAGTTCGTCGTTTCGGTAAACGGTCTGGCCAGTTGTCTTGTCCAGGCATAGCAGCCGCAAGACTCCGGCATTATGAGTCATTTTGCGGTCGGCGAAAACCAAGAGAGGAATCCCCTGCGGCTGGCCAATCGCAATGCCCCGGTTCCGCACGACGGCCGGCCCCGGCCACAGCGGCTCACCCGTGCTGCGTCTGAAAGCGTAAACGAATCCGTTCACCAGTGGAAAATCCGGACCGATCGGCCGATGAAGCGGAGGTGGCGGCTGACCTGTAATCATCACAAACAATTGATCGCTCTCAACAAATGCCTCCAAAAGCAACGGCTTGGGCACCTCCTCAAGCTGTTGGTCGATTACTGCCGCTCCCGTTTCGATGTTCACGAATTGAAATCTTCCCGCGGGATCATACACGGCGACAAACCGAGGCTCGGTGGCGCTCAGTCGCGTTTGGGCCCCGAATTCTTGCTCAAACAAGACCTTTTCAGTCCAGAGATCGGTGACCTTGAGCACCAGCCTCCGTTCTGGTCCAGTACCGCGGAAGAAATGGTTGGCGACGTTTCGACCGGCTGTCAGCATCCAGGGGAATTCCGGAAGACGCCGTTTCCCTAGCAACCTGCCGTCCAGCGCGCTGAAAAGGCGAGCCTCACGCTCGTCCACATCGGCTGCGACGACGATTTGATCGTCGCCAAATAGCTCGCACCCGATCGGCACACCAGTCCGCGACCACAGGGTTTCGCCACTGAGGGGATCGAGGCACTTCACTTCATCCTGTTCTTGCACCACCACGCCGCGAGGCGTTGCCGGGCCGATGACGCCGACTACCGGATCGAGTCCGCCGGAAATCCGCTTTCGGCTGGACCAGGGGGCATAGATATCGGCACGTCGCCGCGAGCGGCCCTGGGTCCGCGCCACTGGAAACCGCCCCAGCGGATGGGCCTGCCACAGCACTTCAACATGGCCGCCGCTTCCCCCAGATTGCGATTCAATCGCAAGAATCCGCCCGTTGAGCGAGACAAACAACAGATGCCCCAGCCTGGCTGCCTGCACGAAGCTGCTGTCCCGGTACTGCCTCGCGGGGACATTCTGTTCAATGTTCAACTGACACATCTCGCCACCCAACGAATCGCGGCCGACGAGTAGCGTTGAATCGCTGGTAATCAACCATTGCGTTGCGTCGGGAGCAGGCCCAAAATCCTGCTCCAATCGCAAATTCCGGTAGCCAACTTGCCGCTCCAGTTGCCCGCGATTGACGCGATCTCGCACTGGCGTTGAGGCCGAGTGCAACGTGGCTGAGACCTGCCCGCGCGGCCAAAGAGGACGCGATGCCGTCTTGAACGCAGTAGACTCTTGCACGAATCGAGCGAGCCATTCCTGGCCAGTCACACCATCGATCGCTGCCACGTTTTTCCACGGACCAGCGAGCAAGGCCGCATACGCGGCCGCATGATCAAATTGCCCTGACTGGACGAGGTACTTGGTCATCAGTGCGGCAGCGGCCGCCCGCGATTCCTCGGCCTGCGACGCACCAAGTTGAAGCAGTACGAGATCGGCCTCTTGACCAAGCCCGTTCTCGACCAGGTACTGCGCAAGTTGTACGCGAACCTGATCTGAATTCGGCAACTGGTCAAAATAAGTAAGCCAGTAACGAAGCGCGTCGGCATCCGGATCACGGTCCAGCACGGGCCGACGATCCTGAATCTTCTCAGCCATTGCAATCCGCTCGTCAGAAGTGGCTTCGGACCACAACCTGCCCAGGCTGCCATTGGTCCACCGATCACTTCGTACGCTGTAATCCGTGCCAAGCTCCAGTTCGATCGGTTGCCCCGCAGTCAGGTCAAGCAAGCCGAGGCAAGCGTCCACCGCGGCTGACCGTTCACCCAGTTTCTCCAATTCAGAAGCCTCTACCCGCAGCAACTCAATCTCTTGTTCCCTGCTTCGGAGCAGCCGCCGCGCAAGCGGCAAGTCGGCGCGAAACGAAGTGAAATCGGATTTCAACGTCTCGATCAGTCCCTCAGCGAGCATCTCTTGAATCGTTGCATCTTCAGGCGCAAGCTCGAACGCATGTTTGAGTAGGAGAATGGCCTCCGTGAGACCCCCTTCGGCAAGTTTCATCTCGGCCAATTCGCGGATCGCGGTTGCGTCGTTGGGATTCGCCGCCAGTGCGGCTTCCGCCCGTTGCCCCAGCAAATCGAGTTGCTCGAATTTGTCAAGCACAAGTGCCGACTGGGACAAAACGCTGCCCCGATAACAAATCAGGTTGCCGAGCGGGATATTATTCTGCGTTGCGGTCGAATTCAGAATCTTGCCGCCGGCAACATCGATGGCAATCACGTTGCCAGACGTGAGGGGCAAATAATATCGATCTTCGCTCAAATAGCCCTGCCCAGAGGGGAGTGTGCCGTTGGGTAGCGAGATTACTCTGTCGTCCCACGCTGGTGATCCTTCCGCCAGCCCGACCGCTGTAAGCGAATTGCTTCCGACCACCAGCACCTTGCCGCCCGCTACACCGCCGACAAACAACGCGTTCCCTTGCGGACGTTTCCACAACAACTCCCCACGTCGCAAATCAAGGCAGTGCAATTCACCTGAGTCGGGTGGCGTGATCAGCACGCGCCCATCGACAAGAATCGCCGAGCTATCGAGCCAGCGATCGTTGAGCCGAGCAGGATGGCCTTGCGCCTGTTGCTGCCACATGTTGCGGATATCCTCCGCAGTTGACGCCTTGCGCGAGTAGCGATACACCCATGCGAATTCCCGTTTTGCAACATCGACCGCAACGACCGTGCCGGCCGATGTCGGACAGACAAGAATGCCCTCGGCGTAGGAAGGAATCGCACCGGCGAGTCTTCGAGGGGGATCAAAACCAATCCCTTGTTCCAGGCCAACGAGTTGCTGCCGCCACTCGACCTGGCCTGTCCTTGGATCAATCGCCAGCAAATAGACCTCGCTACGAATTTCAGCCAACACATACAGCGTGTTATCTATCGCCAGCGGCGCACCGAGAAAGAACGCGTCCTTCAACGGTCCCGTTGGCCGCTCGCCATCGAGTTCCCAAGCCAGCTTGCCCTCAGACGCCAAGTCGTAGGCTGCCAGGCGATTTGTGGCTGAGGTCGCCACGTCCACCCCGTTGCCGAACGGCACCACCTGCTGCCAGGCGATGCCATCTTCCTGCGACGGCACGCTCAACCCACGAATCACGAATACGCGCTGGCCGTCGCTTGCGAGCGACATCGCCAACACATCCTCCCAGACTCGCTGCTCGAAGGGGTGTTTCACCCCGGTCCATTCGTCGCCACCGCCGTTCACTTCGGCATCCGACAGGGACTCTTCATTCTCAAAGGATTCATCCTCACGTGTTTCCCAAATGCGTTTTCCTGTTTGCCAATCAATGGCCACGACGTGCTGCGGCGTGCGCATCAGCACAACGTCTCCTGCAGCGATCGGTTGCGCTGCGGGAATCATTGCCACGCCGCGATGTGCGTAATGGGCGCTCCGCGTCGCTAGAAGCGATTCCATACTTGGATTGTTCACGACCCGCGATTCCCACCGCGCACGCAAGTGTGGAGCGCCACCGGTCGGATTGATATGACGGGTTGCATCGCCGCGCAATGTGAGCCAATTGGGATCGACCGTCGGAGTCTGCAACGACTGGCCGGTAAGCTGCGACAGCCACGCCAGGGGATCTCGCTCGCTGCCAGGCACGGTCACGGCGTGGCCCGCTATCTCCAATGTTGACGCGGCATGTTCTTTGAATAGCACTCGCAGCGTCTCGGCCGCAACGTCCGGCTGGCCCGCTGCCAGGCAATTCAGTGCAGCGAGAACCGAAAGCTGGGGCTCCAACTGCGCCGCCGATGGTGATTCGATCAATTCTTGAAATAGTTGTGCTGCGGCCAGATAGCGACCCTCGTCCGCATTCATCTGCGCCAGTACGAATGCCGCCTCATAGCCACTCTTGGTGTGGAAGTATTTTCGCACGACCTGCGCGATGGCGTCCTGACTACCATCTGCCAGCGCGGAATTGAGTTCGCGTCGTGATGCCGCCCCCTTGAGCAACTCATAGGCCTCACGCCCTGCCGTCGGTAACTCGCCAATCCAGCGGCGGGCGGTCAACTTCAGCCCCGCCGGATTCTCTTGGTTTGAGGGATCATCCAGAAATGCGTCCTCGTCGCGGGACAGAATCTCTTGCAGAAAAGTCAGAGCCTGTTGATATTCTCCGTCAGCGAGCCGCTCCGCCGCGCGCGACATCGCCCGGTTGAGTGTACGATCCGTCGGCAGATAAGCACCCGCCTTTGCAGCGTCGGTCTCTTCACCACCGGCGACTCTGGGATCAATGGCTGGGGCTTGACCGAGTGAGGTGGTTTCCCAGGACGAAAACAGGCAGCCAATCGTGGCGAAGGCAAATCGGGCAACGAGCGACAGTTTCCAGGAAACATCCATGGGGCGACTCGATGGCGACAGCGGAAACATAGCGATCCTTCGGACGTGTCCTGGCTGATCCGGAAAAAATCGTCCGTGGCGATGTGGAGGGGTTGCAGATCAGA
>JAKEGR010000158.1 GCA_022615465.1 Planctomycetota bacterium
CGCGTTCTTGACTTTGTTCACGTGGCTCCGCGGCACGGCGGGCAGATACTCGTTGCCGTACTCGGTGCGAATCAAGTCGCGGGCCGCGTCGATCGCCACCTGCGCCAGCGTGGTGGAATCGGTGCGCATGTAAGTGATGAACCCATTCTCGTAAAGGCTTTGGGCGACCTGCATCGTCCGGCGGGACGTAAAGCCCAGCTTGCGGTTGGCTTCCTGTTGGAGCGTGCTCGTGGTGAAGGGCGGATACGGTTTTGTCGTGTAGGGTTTGTCCTCGACGCTGGCAATGCGGAATTGGCCCCTCCGGACGCGACCAACCAAAGCGGCTGCCGACGCTCCATCAAGCAGCATCAGCTCTTGGTTTCGCAACTTGCCGCTGGTTGGGTCAAAGTCCTTACCCGTAGGTATGCGGCGGCCGTCGACCGA
This sequence comes from Planctomycetota bacterium, assembly GCA_022615465.1. Lineage (GTDB taxonomy): Bacteria > Planctomycetota > Planctomycetia > Pirellulales > Lacipirellulaceae > JAKEGR01. The sequence goes on from JAKEGR010000158.1 coordinate 424, forward strand.
AACGAGCGTAGCTTCCAATTCCTGGCTGTTGTGCTTGGAAAATCTGCCCAGCAAATCCCACCACACGGCCGAAACAAACGCCATTCGCTCCCGTTCACGCTCGACGATCATCCGTACAGCCACGCTCTGCACCCGGCCTGCCGAGAGCTTCGGCCGGACCTTGCGCCACAACAGCGGCGAGACCTCGTAGCCGTACAGGCGATCGAGAATGCGGCGAGTTTCCTGGGCACGAACCAGGCCGTCATCGACATCGCGAGGCAACCGCAGCGCCTCCTGAATGGCATCCCGAGTAATTTCATGGAACACCAGGCGGTGAACCGGCACCTTCGGTTTCAGAATCTCAAGCAAGTGCCAACTGATGGCCTCCCCCTCGCGGTCTTCGTCGGTTGCCAGATAAAGGACATCGGCCGACTTGAGACGATCTTTGAGCAGTTTGACCTGTTTGCTCTTGCCCGGCGGAATGATGTAGATCGGCGTGAAATTATCGAAGACATTGACACCCAGGTTCGACCACGGCTCGTTCTTGTACTGGGCAGGTATCTGCTTGGCACCCTGCGGCAAATCGCGTACGTGCCCGATGCTCGCCTCGACGGTGAATCCACTGCCCAAAAACTTACTGATCGTCCGGGCTTTGGCTGGCGATTCGACAATGACCAGGGCGTGACCCGCTCCGGAAGCTTTCGATGCGGGCGGCTTTTTCTTCTTCTCTGCCATTATTTTGTTCCACCTGACGGTGAGTATGCGGTGCCTGGGAAGAATAGGTTCATCCGGCCGACGGCAAGCCGAATCACCACGACATGGCTGCTCGGCCTCGCCAACGAATTCGTCGAGACTCCTGATTGGGATTGCATTTACGTCGATTCAACTTAGAATCACGGGCTTCCCCCCAGTGGCTAAGTCGTCAATGCTTAATTGCGGCTAGGGCACGGTGTCAAGATGGTCTTGCGGCCGAATTCCGGCCCAAGACCATTTCGACCGTAGGTGATTTCGCGGCGAAACCGCCCTGCGCGGAGCAGATTCCGCCTCGAAATCTGGGTTCCCCGTTTTTTTTCCACACCCGCTTCCGACTCCTATCTACATCATCATGGCAAGCCCATTTCACGTTTTTCGCAAGTACCAGAAGACGCTGCTGGTGGTCGCCGGCGTCATTCTCATGTTCGTGTTCGTAATCGGCGACTCCCTGGTACCGTATCTCAGCAGCAGCGGCGATGCTAGCGAGGGCAGGCTCTCGCCCACCGCCGTGGCGGTCCACTGGGACGGCGGCAAACTAACCAATCGCGAACTGGACATGCTCGTGATGCGGCGGAGGATGGTCAATGCTTTCATCCGGGGCGTCGAGTATGCCGGCCGCGAAGCGGCAGTGCAAGCCGGCATCGAACCGCGGCCGTTGCGGGTTGAGATGTTGCTGGGGGCCGAAATGGCCCAGCAAGGCGTTGAACAAGACGTCGTGCGGACGAAGTTGTTCGCCGATGCCGCGCGGAAGGTTGGCATGACAGTCAGCGACCAGAACATCGTCCACTATCTGGATGAGCTTGGTCGGAACCATGTCTCGCGCGATGAGATGCGGGTGATGCTGACGCGGCAGGCCGGTGGCCGCGGCGCGTCGATCGACTTCATCTTTGATGCGATTCGGGAGGAATTGCTGGCGCGGAACTATCTGGCCAGTTATCAGTTTGCACTCGAGACGATCACCCCCGAAGAGAAGTGGCAGGATTGGCTGCGGGTGAACGACCGCGTGGTTGTCGAGGCCGCGGCCATTCCGGTGGAATCGTTTGTCGGCGACGTTCCGCAGCCGACCGAAGAAGAACTCGTGGCCTTCTTCAATGAATACAAGAACCGCGAGCCGCAGCCGGATTTCCTGGGTTCCATGGAGTTGCCATCGCGGTACCCTGGCTTTGCCATCCCGCGGAAGGTCGACGTGAAGTACCTCACGGCGAATTACGAGAAGCTGTTGGAGAAGGCGGAAGCCGAAATAACCAACGAGGAGATTGAGAAGTACTACGAATCGAATAAGGATCCGCAGTTCATCAAGACAGATACAAGTCTGTTTGATCAAGGGGGGCAGCAGCCTGAAGCAGCCGTGGAAGAAACGGCAACTCCCCCCGCGACGGAACCGGCGGCA
>JAKEGR010000159.1 GCA_022615465.1 Planctomycetota bacterium
ACCGCCCCAGGCATCGCCATGAGCATCGCGCGGACTTGCTGCCAGCCCTGCCGGCTGTTTGCCTTGCCGGGAGTGCCGGCCGAGATGTTTGCCATGTGGACGGCTACGGTGACGCCAGCGATCGCGGCGGTCCAGCCAGCCCAGCGTGTCATTTGCCATCGCCGCATCAAATGTTTCGGCGTTGGCGAAAGCGATCTCGAAGCGATGCTTCCCGACATGATCCGCCGCGATCGCGATCCGTTGGTGGGCATTACGGTAAGCGGCGCGACGATTACGCTGCGGATCACTGCCGCCGGTGTGAACGAAGCGGTCTGTCACAAGGCCATGGAGCCGACCGTGGCCCAGATTCGTGAACTGCTTGGCGTGCTGGTCTTTGGTGAAGAGGACGACGAGCTGGAACACGCCGTGGTGCGGCTGCTCAACCAACGGGAAAAAAGCCTCGCTGTCGCCGAATGGGCCACCGATGGACTGGTGACCCACTGGTTGGCCGAGGCAGCAGCAAGGCTCGATAGTTTCCGGGGAGGTTTCGTTGTGCGCGATCCTGCCACGTGCGACTTGCTCCTTGGTATTGAGGTGGCGGCGGATGCGGCGGCCGCTGCCGAGACGGCCCGCGCGATGGCTCACGCCGTGCGCAAACGCTACGATGCCGATTTGGGCCTGGCCGTGGCAGCACCGCCCACGGCTGGCCCGCTCGTGCCCACGGCCGCAGCCAGTCCGGCAGCGACCAATTCACTGGAATTGTCGGGCACGTTGCAGGTGGGATTGGCAACTTCCGACAAGGTAGTCGTGAAGGGCTTCCCGCTGGCGAGCCACCCATCAATCACAAAAACCCGCGCCGCGAAACAAGCACTGAACATGGTACGATTGACACTTCTCCGTGACACGGAATAACCCGAACTGGCGATTCTTTGGCCGCAATCCAACGGGTCGCCGGCACTCCAGAAAAAGGGGATCCTATTCTTGAACCGCCTTCGCCTGGCAGCCGCCGCCGTGAACCAGACACCACTGGCCTGGAACACGAATCGCCGACACATCCTCGCCGCGATGGCAGCGGCGCGTGATGCGGGCGCCGGCATGTTGTGCCTGCCCGAACTGTGCATCACCGGCTATGGCTGTGAGGACATGTTCTTTTCGGCAGGTGTGCAGCGAACGGCACTCGTGATGCTCGAGGAACTTGTGCCGCATACGACTGGCCTGGTGACGTGCATGGGACTGCCGGTTTTCCACGAGGGCGCGGTTTACAACTGCGTCGCCGTCGCCTGCAATGGCCGGCTGCTGGGCGTTGTCGCCAAGCAACACCTGGCCGGCGATGGCATCCATTACGAGCCTCGCTGGTTTCGCCGTTGGCCGCAGGACCATATGAGCACTGTCGAGATTGGTGGCCGCGAGGTTCCGCTCGGCGATCTGTTGTTCGAGTGCGGTAATGTGCGGATCGGTTTTGAGATCTGCCGCGATGCCTGGGTGGCCGATCGCACCGGCGCACGACTCGCGCAGCGCGGGGCCGACGTGCTACTCAACCCGAGTGCCAGCCATTTCGCTTTCGCCAAACAACAGATTCGCGAACGGTTCGTACTCGAAGGCTCGCGCGCGTTCTGTGTGAGCTACGCCTATGCAAATCTCCTCGGCAACGAGGCGGGCCGATCCATTTACGATGGCGGCACGCTGCTGGCCAGCGGCGGCACAATGCTCGCCCGCGGGCCGAGGTTTTCGTTCGCCGATTGGGTGCTCTCCACGGCAGTTCTCGACGTCGATGCCACCCGCCGCGCAAAATCGGAGACTTTTTCCGACGTCGGCACATGTCCGGCGGCCGCTGAGGATTATGGACTGGTAGCAGCCGATTTTGACTATCCCGATGTCGCCCAGCCGGTGGGTTCTGTCACGATCCGCACCGGAACCTGCTTCGAACAAAGCACCTCGGACATGAAGCAGGCTTCCACGGTCGCCAACGTACCCGGCCATCCGGTTTGGGAAACGGGATCCCATCAGAAGGAAGAGGAATTTGCCCGCGCGGTGTCGCTGGCCCTGTTCGACTACTTGCGTAAGAGTCGAGTTCAGGGACTTGTTGTCTCGCTCAGCGGCGGCGCCGACTCCTCGACGGTCGCCCTGCTGGTTCATCTGTTGGTACAACTTGGCGGTCGTGAGTTGGGATGGAGCAGGCTCGCCGCAAAGCTGTCGCATATGCGTGGTATGAGTCGATTTGCCGCGGCCACTGGCGCGGTAACCGAGGATACTGCGTTTGCGGAGACTAGCCGCCAGTTAGTCCGTCAATTGCTGACATGCGTCTACCAGGCCACATGCAACAGCAGCGACATCACACAGCGTGCCGCGCGGACGGTCGCCGAGACGATCGGCGCGGAATTCCTGGCATGGGATGTAGATGCATTCGTTGATGGGTACATCGATGTAGTCAGCAAAGCGATCGGCCGCCAACCCACCTGGCAGCATGACGATGTGGCGCTCCAAAACATACAGGCCCGCGTGCGGGGACCGGGTGCGTGGTTGCTGGCAAACCTGCGTGGGGCAATGCTGCTGACCACCAGCAATCGCAGCGAAGCTGCGGTTGGCTACGCCACCATGGACGGCGATACCTGCGGCAGCCTCGCCCCAATCGCCGGGATCGACAAGGCTTTTTTGCTCGACTGGCTCCACTGGATGGAGACAACCGGCCCGGCCGGTATTGGCCTTCTCGCCGCACTGGCGGTGGTCAATGCCCAGCGACCAACTGCCGAGTTGAGGCCCCCGGAGGCCAAGCAGACCGACGAGGCCGATCTGATGCCCTACCGGGTGCTAGATGCGATCGAGCGGGCGGCGATTCGCGACAAGCTGCTGCCCATCGAAGTGCTGGAAACCGTTCGTCCGCAGTTTCGGCAGTATTCCACCCAGCAAATGGGCGTATGGGTCGAGCGGTTTTTTCGACTCTGGTGCCGCAATCAATGGAAGCGCGAGCGCTATGCACCGTCGTTTCATCTCGACGACGAGAATCTGGACCCCAAAACGTGGTGCCGCTTCCCTATCCTCAACAGCGGCTTTGATCGCGAACTCGAACAGTTGCGGGACTACCTGCGCGGGCTGTAACCGGCGGTTTCTTATCGCTGTCCGCCAGAAACCCTGTCCGCGCAGGTCTAAACGCAACCTGTTTTCCGGCCTCTTCCAGCCAGTTCCGAGAACTATGCGACCATTCGCACCGCCTCCACGGCCTCCTTCACCGCATCGATGAATTCCTCGAAGATCCGCAGATCCAACGCGGAAGCCGTGTCAGCCTCTGGATGGAACTGGGTGCCGACAGCGAACCAATCTGGAATCCGGCTCTCGATCGCTTCGACAATTCCATCCGGGCAGCGGGCGGTCACTTCGAAACCAGCGGCCAGTTCGTCGACGGCCATGTGATGCATACTGTTTACGCGCAGCTCGCCGTCGCCATAGACGCGCTCCATCAATGAGCTAGGTGCAAGCTCGAGCGTGTGGCGATGGGCCGGATCGAGCGGATCCTGATGCGGCAGAGAACCTGGCCGATCTTCTGCAATGTGCAGTAGCAAGTTGCCTCCCAGCGTCACGTTGAGAAGCTGCATGCCGGTGCCAATGGCTAACACCGGCATCCTGCGATCGGCAATCAGTCGCATTAAACGGCGATCAAATATCTCGCGTCGCACGGCTAGCGGCCGAAAACACCGGTGAATCATCCAGCCGTCGCGTCGCGGATCCAGATCGGCACCGCCAACGAGCAACATGCCATCCACCTGCTCCAACACCTGCTCCAAATCGTCATCGTCTTTCAAGGGAGGAATAATCACCGGGATTCCTCCCGCCTTGCTAATCGCTTCGAAATAGCCCGACGACAAGAACGTAAAGGCGGGCTTGCCGCCCTTAGCATCACAGAAATCAGCATTTAATCCGATAACAGGTTTCAACATGACATGCACTCCCTCGCTAGGGCGTCGCCAAAGACGCCTGGTCATGGAGTTCGATCCTGGCCAGAAACGCAGACCACAAGTAATTCAGGAGTCCGGCACATTGCGGGGCAAGAAAGCCGCCCCACAGTCGTTGAGAACGTGGCTGACTACCGCACTGATGAACTTGCCGAATCTCTTCGACCCGCCACCACGTAATCCCGCCACACTTTCAACCCACCCATGTGCCATGAAAGCCGACGATCCACCAGAAACCGCGCTCACCACGGTCTGGCACGTCGGCCGACATCCCTATCGCTCAGCCAGAAGAACTCCCTTAAGTTGGGCCGTGTCAATCGACCACAGGGGAATGCAAGTTGGCGCAGATCGTATACGCCGGCATGATGGTTTTGCAAGCTTCCCCCAAGGTTTTGCGTGGCAGTCGCAATGCTAGCACAACATCCTGTAGTAATGCGCCGGCGCGTTCTGCAGGTTTTTGGCGCCACTTGCTTGTCTTCGTCCCTGCGTAAGACTCCTTTGGATCGACGAGGACCAATGGCAGCAAGCCCACAATCGGCCGTTTACGGGTTGGCCATGCCGCGATATGCTCGATGGTTCCTGCGTGTTGCCGATCTCTGGCAGCAGACCCAGGATGCGTTGAGCTCGCCGAAGCTTGGCGTGGTCGCCGGAGAAAACCTCGGCTTCCCGCATATCCCGATCCTCGACCCTTGCCTCTCGACTATTGCGATGCACTTTCGCCGTGTTTGTCTGGAATCGTTCGGCTACACCCTGCCGGACGAGGTGGTGACGACTGCTGAAATCGAGGTTCGGCTGGCCCCACTCTATGAACGTCTGCGGCTGCCCGAGGGCCGGCTGGAATTAATGACCGGCATTCGCGAGCGGCGTTTTTTTCCTCCAGGCACGCTCCCCAGCGAGATTAGCATTGAATCCGCTCGAAGAGCCATCGAAGCAAGCGGCATCGATCGCCACTTTTTCGGTGCCTTGATCCATGGCTCGGTCTGCCGTGATTATCTGGAGCCGGCCACCGCCTGCCGCGTCCATCACGCCCTCGGGCTGCCGTCCGCGTGCATGATCTACGACGTCTCCAACGCCTGCCTTGGATTGCTGACCGGCGTGCTGCACATCGCGAACATGATCGAGCTAGGCCAGATTCGCGCCGGAATCGTCGTCGGTACCGAGTGTGGTCACGAGTTGGTCGAGAATACGATCGCTCTCTTGAACAGCGATTTGTCGTTGACACGCGACTCGATCAAGCATTCGATGGCCTCTCTTACAATTGGTTCCGCCAGCGCTGCCATGGTCCTCTGCGACAAAGAACTCAGCCAAACCGGCAACCGGCTCACTGCGGCCATGGTCCACTGTGATGCCAGCCGGCACGATCTTTGCCGTAGCCGCGGCATGGAAACCGTGATGCAGACCGACAGCGAGGAGCTGATGCGGCGTGGCGTGGCAATTGGCGCGGAGACATTTTCCCACTTCTTGGCTGTCGCAGGCTGGGAGCCAGAAGACGTCGATCGCACATTCTGCCATCAAGTCGGCGTCGCGCACCGCAAGCTGATGTTCGAGTCGCTCCAACTCGATCCGAAAAACGACTTCGCCACCCTGGAGATACTCGGCAACACCGGCGCGGTCGCCCTTCCGGTCACCATGGCAATGGGTATTGAACAGGATCGATTGCAGCGAGGCGATCGCGTGGCGATGCTCGGCATCGGATCGGGCATCAACTGCCAGATGCTCGCTGTCGAATGGCAGCAAAGCGCGGCGAAGAAACCTACACAACGAACTTCGCTTGCGTTGGAATCGCAAGGTGGTGAAGCCTGAGCCTTGCTGCCCTCCCATGGCTCAGAAGGTAGAATTCACTACCACGACGATGAGAAGAATTATCGCAAGCACGATCGCCACAGATCCAACCCACACAACCAACGAAGGACCGCGGCTTTCCTTCGCCGATACATATCCCGGAGGATGCAACGGATTGTATTCCAACCGTTGGGCCAACTTGCGATGGAACTTCTCCTTTTCCGGGTCGTGAAACTCCTCTTCAATCAGCGATTTTCCCTTTCCTGAACCCTTACTCGACCCCGCGCCCGAATCACGCAACGCAACGTCACTCGACGCGGCCGCTTGGGCTTTCGTAGTGACATTGCTCCCCGTGACTGGCTTGGAGTCGGACTCCTTCTTCGGCTTCTCTGGTTTTCGCCGCCCATGTACGCTCAGCACATCTTCGTCGTCCAGCGGCGCCAAACCGATCTCCTCCTCCACGCCACTGCCTTTGTCGTCCAGCTTCTTCGTATCCCGATC
>JAKEGR010000160.1 GCA_022615465.1 Planctomycetota bacterium
CATCACCCAGCCAGCCGCCTTGAGTATGGACGTGCTGAGCTCGCGGGCATTGGCGGTGGTGATGTCGATCCCGTAGACTTTGCCGAGCGTGGCGACCATGGCCGCATCCAACGCCGTGCCGCCGACCACGTCGGCCACCGCGAGCGGATTGGTGGCCACGCCGACCGCTTTCAACACCATGAACGTCCAAATCGTTTGTCTTGCCTTCTCGTTTCGCATTCGCACGCGCAGGGCGCCCATGCGATCACTGCGATCGGCGGCGTACATGGCGGCATTGAGCGCGATCAGTGCCTTGCCTTCCACCGCCAACACTTCCAGAATCCGTTCGCGTAATGCGATCACGTCCGGCGCCGGTTTGCGCCACTCCTGCCGCGTGCGACCGTTGGCCGATTCGACGTAATATTCCACTTGCCGGGGATCGGCCTTCACCGGAATTACATTCTCCGGATCAACAATTCCGGCCAGCCGCGGCCCGGTGAATACCGACAGCAGCTCGCTGAGCTCCTGTGGCGTGTACAGATCGGCCTTGTTGAGCACCAGCAGTATCGGCTTGTGGCTGGCGGCCAGCTCCACGAGCGCGGCGTATTCAACTTCGTTGAGATCCGAGTCGGTGACGAACAGCACGAGGTCGGCCCGCGCCGCCGCCTCATGGGCCATTGCCGCCCGCTGCGCGCCATCGACTTCGTTCAGCCCCGGCGTGTCGATGAGTACCACCTGCGAATCGGCCAGCCCGGGGACGACATACCCGGTGCCCTGCCAGCCGACGTTCCACACGTCCTTGGTCCAGCCGCCGCGGACATTCACTTCGGCAACCGCCTCGCCCACGAGCGCGTTGATAAGCGCCGACTTTCCCGTGCTAATCTCGCCAAAGACGGCGATCTCGACCTTCCCGGCGGCCAGCTTCTCGGCCATTGCCCGCAACTGGTCGAGCTCACGCTCCAGCGCCGCGCGCTCCTCCGGCGTGCCGCCGCGGAACCGCTCGATCGCATGCCGCACCGCATCCATCGCGGCTTCGTAGTCGTTATCGAGACCGGCGATTGTAGCGTGGTTTTGTAGCGTATCCATTGAGTTATGACGTCGCCGATCCGTGTGTTATAGTGGAATTAATGCTAAAGGAGCCGATCGAATGCTGCCCGATTTCACCGAGCAAGGATTGCTGCCTGAAGGTGTCCATCGCGCAACATTGGAGGAGTTTGAGAAGCGATTCGTGTATTTTGATCGATCAGACCGGCGTTTTCGGCGATAGTGTCCCAATCCTTCTGTAAACGACAGCAGTGACAGCGTCGCTGTTTCATGTTGCTTGGATGGAAAGAGGTGGGCCAAACTTGGTTTCCTGATTTGGTGACTTCAATTGCCAAGAAAGGAGACCTACGATGACCCACCCCACGCAGTTTACTGGATGCAGCGAAGCGATCCAACTGCTCGCCGAGCATGGCTTCGACGGCCTGGCCGAGGTGCTTCAGCTGCTGTTGAATGAAGTGATGCAGATCGAACGGTGCGAGGCGCTTCATGCCGCGCCCTACCAGCGGACCGAGTCGCGTCGAGGCTACGCCAACGGTTTCAAAGACAAGACGGTCCGGACCCGCGTTGGCGACTTGCACCTGAACGTTCCGCAGACGCGCGACGTCGACTTCTATCCCCAGGCCTTGGAGCGTGGGGTTGGTAGTGAACGGGCCCTGACCACGGCCCTGGCCGAGATGTACGTCCAGGGCGTCTCGACCCGCAAGGTGTCCAAGATCGTCGAACAACTGTGCGGCCATGAGATCTCCAGCTCCACGGTGAGCCGCTTGACCGGGCAGCTCGACGAGGAGCTGCAGCGGTGGCGTGAGCGGCCGCTCGGCGACGCGCCGTACCTGGTGCTCGACGCCCGCTACGAACACGTTCGCCGTGGAGCAACGGTCGTCGACATGGCGCTCTTGATTGCGATCGGAATCACAGCGGACGGCCAGCGCACGGTGCTCGGCGTGAGCGTCAGCGATTCGGAAGCGGAGGTGGGCACCGCCGCGAAGCGGTGGTCGGCGAGAGTTTTTCAAAAGCCTGGTGGCTCGGGGCCTGCGTGGTGTCCGCTACCTTGTCAGCGACGCGCATGAAGGGTTGCGGGCGGCTCGTCAGGCCTGCTTTTCCGGAGTGCCGTGGCAGCGTTGTCAGTTTCACTTGATGCAGAACGCCATGAGCTATGTCCCCAGCGAGGCGATGCAAGAGGAAGTAGTCGCCGACCTCCGCGACCTCTTCGCCGCTCCGGATTGCGCGGAAGCGGACCGCCGTTTGCAGTGCGCGGTCGACAAGTACGCTGACCAGGCGCCCAAGCTGGCCGACTGGATGGAAGCGAACGTGCCTGAGTCGCTCACGGTGTTCTGCTTGCCGGCATCGCATCGCGTACGGATGCGGACCAGCAACATGCTCGAACGGCTCAATCGCGAACTCAAGCGCCGCACCCGCGTGGTGAGCATCTTCCCGGGCGAAGCGTCGCTCTTGAGACTCGCCAGCGCCGTGTTGATGGAAGTCGACGAAGGCTGGATGTCCGGACGAAAGTACCTTACGATGGATACCAACTAACCCCCAGGAGACCAAGTACGGCCCAACACCCATCACAGCGATTTACAGAACAGGTGAGACGCTATC
>JAKEGR010000161.1 GCA_022615465.1 Planctomycetota bacterium
ATCCCCGTCGGCGACGATCGCGCAGATCACGGCCTGTGGGGCGTGGCGATGTGGGAGGGGATTGATCCGCGAATCGATTTCTTCTCGATCTACGTCGGCGGCCTGACCAACGCCTACCGCTGGGCGGATCCGCCCGGGGCGTATCGACCTGGAGACCCGCCGGGGAAGGGGCGTCAATTCGAACGAAAGATGCTGCAGCTCAATTTTTGGCGTCCTGGCGACGAACTGCGGCAGGATGAGCGGGAAATCCGCTTTGGCGTTCCGGTGGACAAGGCCGGTCTGTACGACGTTCCACCAGGGGTTGCCTACCGCTGGGTCTACCGCTAGGATAGACGGGCTACGGCAATCAGCGCCGGCGGCCGCGCCGAGCACTCGCCGCCCGCTAGCGGCTTCGCTTCGATTATAGGTACTTCCCCATGGCACATAAAAAAGGTCAAGGTTCGAGCCGCAACGGTCGTGATTCCAATGGCCAGCGACGCGGCGTCAAACGCTACGGCGGCGAGCAGGTCATTGCCGGAAACATCCTCGTGCGCCAGCTTGGCAACAAGTTTCACGCCGGCAAGGGCGTCGGCCAAGGCAGGGATTACACACTCTTTGCGTTGGTCGACGGCGAAGTGGCGTTCGACCGCGAGGGCCGCCGCATCAACGTGATTCCCAGCGCCAACTAGCAGCCCGTCGAAAAAGGGGACTGGCTCGCGGATCGCTTGACGATTTGCCTCAGTTTGGCGCGGTGGCGAGCGCGTCTGCCCCCTTTTTCAACAGGCAGCTGACAACACGGGCCGGTGGTGTTGCCGTTGCTGGTGCCGTACGTGGAAAGTGGCAAGTCAAAGGGATGCCTTGGGCATCCCTTTTTTGTGGTTCCATTCTTACTCCCCAGTTCCGATCATGTTTGTCGATCGAGTCACCATCGAAGTTGAGGCGGGCAGCGGGGGCGACGGCTGTCTCAGCTTTCGACGCGAAAAGTACGTGCCACGCGGCGGACCGGACGGCGGCGACGGCGGCGATGGCGGAAATATCGTGCTCGTCGCGCGCAACGGCGTTGATAGCCTGTCGGCGCTGGTTCATCGCAAACACTGGCGAGCCGAACGGGGTGAAAACGGTCGCGGCTGCAAATGTCACGGACGGAGTGCCGAAGACCTGGTGATCGAATTGCCGCCGGGCACGGTTGTCATGGATGCGGACCACGGGCATGTGATCAAGGATCTGGTCGCGCCGGGAGACCGCGTGATCGCCGCCCATGCTGGCAAAGGCGGCAAAGGCAACACCCGGTTCAAATCGGCCACCAATCAAGTGCCGCGCGAATTCACCCTCGGTGGCGAGGCCGAACGGCGCCGGCTTTTGCTCGAACTCAAGGTCATTGCCGACGTCGGCCTGGTCGGCAGACCGAACGCCGGCAAGAGTACGCTGCTAAGCCGCGTCTCGCGGGCACATCCGGCGATTGCCGACTATCCCTTTACGACGAAGACGCCCCAACTCGGGATCGTGCAGATCGATCTCGACCGCTCGCTAGTCATGGCCGACATTCCGGGCCTGATCGAAGGTGCTCACGCAGGTGCCGGTCTGGGGCATGAATTCCTGCGACATATCGAACGTACCCGCGTACTGATCCATTTGGTTGAGCCACAGCCGGTCGATGGCACCGACCCTGTCGAAAACTATCAGTCGATTCGCCGCGAGCTGGAGCAATACGGCCATGGTCTGGCCGAGCGGGCGGAAATCGTCGCCGTCAGCAAAGCCGAACTGCCCGACACCAACCAGGTGCAACGACGACTTGCCGACGCCACCGGCCGAGATGTGCTCTTGTTCTCCTCCGTCACCGGCCAAGGGCTGGACCGCGTGTTGCAGACCACCTACGCGGTGCTTCAGCAGTCGCGGCAAGGCGGCTAGCGGCGCCGCACCGCGACGATGCTGGCCGACGCAAGCGGGTCTTTCTCGCAAGTCTGCTCGTAGGCGTCGCGTGTCAGGGTGAGCGCGTCTCCGGCCGTCATCCGTCGATGGGATTCGGCGTTGAGATGCGAGAATCTGGACGCAATCGCCGACGTCAGCCTGCCCGAACGCCGCGAGGAATCATCGGCCAGCAGCAGGAGCCTTTCACGCAATGAAAGCTCGAGCCAATGGGTTGGGTAGGAAACGTCGCTGGCGATTCCCAACGGCGGCTGGCTGCTCGGCAGCTGTTCGGATGTCGCCGCACGAATTCGCCAAGCCAGTGCATCGCCCGCCATGGCGAGGCTGACACTCCCAGCCAAGGTATCGACGAGCGCGACGGCCACCGACGCATGGGTAGTGGCGGTCGGAATGGCCCACAGCGACCGTGCAGCGAGTGACAAGATCACGCCGGCATCGCGAGCGTGAAAGGCATGTGCCCGGATGGCCGTCCAAGCCGCTTGGGCCACCAGTGCCGCTTCCATGGAGTCGCGGAGGCCGATCCCAACGGCCTGACCCACCGCCACAAGCAGCCGCCCATCATCCAAGAGCAGCCAGTCGTGAAAGTTGCCGCTCAACCGTCGCCGGTGCGAACTCCATCCCGCGACCTCGACGTCCTCTAACAACGGCAGGAACGCGGGCAACTGATCGAACTGGCGAGCGGCCGCCGGCGAGAGGGCATGGCTTCTCGGCTTGACGGACGTTGTGGCCGCCAGGGCCGGCACCCGCGTAAAACGCTGCAGCCGACCTGCCTGGCGAGTCCGCGGCGGATCGGTTCCGCGGCTCACTCGGTTTGGAAGAACCTGGCCATCAATCGGTAGCATGGTGTTCACTTGGCACCTCAAGAATTCCAATCAAAGCCGCCTGGAATTCGTTTATTCGGCACAACTTCACAGAGCCATCCAGTTTGCGTATCAGGCACTGTTTATCATCGGATCGTTAGGATGCGTATGTTGAGAAGAATGAGAAAAATGCGTGGACAGCAAAAGTGCCACCAGAAAAGATCAGTTTCAGAAGAGCCGTGGCACCGCCCGTCTCGCGGCCAGGGAGCCGCCCAGGAAATACCAGGGGGGGCAGGCCAAGATTTCGGTCGACGCCGGTAGGTCGAAGTCGTGGCCTGTCGGCCGAAAAATG
>JAKEGR010000162.1 GCA_022615465.1 Planctomycetota bacterium
CCGAGCTTCGGCCAGTCGATCTTCGACTATGCGGCCACCTCTCCCGGCGCGGAAGATTACCGTGCCCTGGGCGGCGAAGTGCTGGCCTACTACGCCGGTCGCGCGCTCTTGGAATCTGCGGCCTAGCATCCCCTCGCCGGGCACCGACCCTGGGCTTTGGAGTGCAACCGCTTCGCGGTAACCGAAGCCCGGCTTGTCCACACCGATCGTGCAACAATGGGCCTGTTGCGCTAGCAGGCGGTTGAAGAAATCAGATCGGCAACGTTGTTGAGATTCGTCGTGTGGACCGAGTCTCGCATTCCGAGTCTCGGAGAGACTCGGCTACATAGTGCTTGCATCTGCCTTGCGAGGCTGCGCAGACTTTTCCGCCTGCGGCCTGGTTGCCGCCTGCGGAAGGCTTGGGTGTCGAAGCGGTCGTGCCGCGTGTGCGTGAAAAAATATCACGGACTGTTGTACTGATTCTGCGGACGGCGACCGCCCGCGAGTCGATGGGAAAAGACGGGGCTGTTTGCCGTTGTGCCGCAATTGCCGTGCAACCGCGCGAGGCCTCGCACGGCAAGGATGCCGTGGTCAGGATTGCCGATCGACCAATTTGCGGGCGCGGCCCATTCGCACCCGCCCTTCAGGGAAGAAGGAGAAATCACACATGACAGTTCATCGGGTTTGGCTGCGTGCCGCGGCGGGTGTGGCAATTTCGGTGGTGGGTGTTGGACCGGTGGCCGCGCAGTACGCGACCTATCCGGCGTATGGTGGCACCGTGCCAAACCCAGGCTACACCGCTCCGACAGTTACCTATCCGACGCCGCCGCCCACGGGCATCGTGCGAACCGCCCCGGCGGCGGCTCAACCTGTCTCGGCGCAGTGGGGTTACCCAACGGCCCAACCCGTGTACGCGCCGTACCGACCGCAAGCGGCGATCCGCGTGGCCAGTAATCCGTATCCAACGACCGGCATGGCGAGCGACACCTACTCGTATCCGGTAGTGGCTCAGCAGCCCGAGGCACCGGCCCCCACGGCAAGCGAGCCGATGCCGCCGCCGGCAGTTGAGCCTCAGGCCAGCGTCGTGAACGACGCGACGAGTGCGCCGCCCGCGGAGAGCTATCAGGAGCTTCCAGCAGGCTACCCGAACGGTACGCCCAGTTATCCGAGCACCAACTATTACGGTGCCGCCGCCGGCGGTTATGGCTGCAGCGGCACGGGCGGCTATGGTCTCGACCAATACAGCGACGATTCGTGCGACGCTACGCAGTGGTTCGGCGGCGTGTACTTCTTGTTCATGGAGCGCGACAACCCGAGCTACACGAGGTTTACGACGGCGTTCGACATGGACGCGGTGACGTATCCCTACCACCCGCAGGCCAATACGACGATCCTGTCCTCGGACGATGTCGATTACGAATACCAGGAAGGCATCGAGGTCCGCTTGGGAAGCACGTTTACGGTGGGTGATTCCTGCGGCCAAGGCGGCTGTCCGAGCAACATGTTTGCCTGGGAGGCTGTCTGGTGGGGTCTGGCCGACGCGGAACAGGGCGCGACGGTCGTCGACTACATCCCAACCGATGACGTGCGGTTCTACGGCATGGTGAACTACGCCGGCCTGGAATTCGACGATGGCACCGGCATGCGGCCGGTCAACGATTACGTTGGTTACCAACTGCCGGTGAACGACGATCGGCCGCCCGTGGATGGCGACGTCCGCGTCTTGGCGCAGCGGGTACGAACGGACTTCAAGGCTCAGAATTTGGAACTCAACTTCCTGCGGTTCCCGATCTGCGATGTCGGTGGTGGCGGTTGTGAACCGGCCTGCGGCGGCCCGGCGTTTACGGTCAGCGGCCTGTTTGGTTTTCGCTACTTTCGCACCGATGACAACCTTGAACTGGCGACCGAGTTTGGAACGTATTCCGGCGGGACGATCAGCCAGGTGTACAACGGCTTCGACTACAACAGTAGCAATGAACTGTTCCACCTCATCGACGTGGAAAACCAACTCGTTGGCTTCCAGCTTGGCGGCAACATGAATTACAGCGTGGCCTGCAAGTGGAATCTGTTCTGCGACACCTCGTTCGGCGTGTACAATAACCACGTCTCGCAGTACCAGAGCATCTATTCGGGCGACCCGACGTACGCCCAGTTCGCCGAGACCGGCGAGGACGCGGTGGTCGATTCGTCGAAGGATGATGTGGCCTTCTTGGGCGAAGTTCGCCTGGGCGGTTCGTACGACATCTCCAGCAACTGGCGGGCGGTGCTGGCGTACCGCGCGGTGGGCATCAGCGGCGTCGCGCTCTCGAATGAGCAGATTCGGCCGGAGTACACCAACTGGACTGACGTGGCGCGGATCGATTCCGATGGCTCGATCATCATCCACGGCGTGCAGGCCGGCTTGGAGTGTAAATACTAAACGCGGAATCCTCTGCTCCCTCTCCCGACCAACCTTCGGTCGGTGCCCGGCGAGGGGACGTCAATCAGGCGATCGCGGTGGTGAGGAGCTTGAACTCAGGGTCGTGCCGGAGCGGGTTGAAGTCTGGCTCGCGGGTGACCAGTTCCCGAAAATTGGCGTCGATCTCCAGCGCGCGGGCCAGGCAGCGCAAGGCATTGGCGCGATTCCGCGCGAGACTCCAATAACAGGCGAGGTTGTAGTGCAAAACCGCCTCACCGGGATCGACCTGCACCGCGCGGTCGAGCGACTCGATCGCCTTGGCTAATTGGCCGGTGCGTTTATAGCACCACCCGAGCGCCAGGTAGATGTGAATGTCGTCCGGCATCAGATCGGCGCCGCGCTGGAGGGGCACGAGCGCCTCTTCGTAGCGGGCCAATTCACGGAACGCTTCGCCGAGCAAGTAGCATGCCCGGCCATTGCCGTGGACCAGGGCGCCGCGACGCTGCAACGTCGCGAGGGCGTGCTCGACCATGCCAAGCTCGAGGTAGCCCTCGGCTTCTTGGATGGTCCAGCGGATCAATAGCCGATTACGAGACACGCCCACGGATTCCTTCTTTTTGGCCGATCAGGCGTTATCGCCCGACCACGCCAGGATTCATCAAGCAGAAAAGACAGATCGAATAGTCACCTGTTGGTCGCCTGGTTCCGTGCTCGCTGACGAAGCACTTCTTCAGCAGGCTGCTATTTGAATTGTACTCGGTCATTTCACGCAGCAACATTTTTTTGCGCTGGAAGTCGTGGAAATTCTCCAGCCGGCAACCGAAGGTGCGTTTGACGCAGACCTCGCCGTCCGGAACGGAAAGGGCGAGAGGATAAACACTGACGTCCGCACGACAGGCGATCGGCGCGATGGCTTGTCCAGCAGTTGGCTCGACTGAGCCTTGCGGCGGCGTCGCTTCGCGGAAACATCTGCCGTGCCAGCGCGTCGCGTCTGGGCAACATCGCACGGTTGGCCCCAGGAAGGCGGCAGTTGTCGTCGGCTCGAAAAGCCGTGCTTTTCTCGGCTTGCGACGAACCACCGGTTGGTTTAATCGCTGGCTCTCGCGGCTTGGCATTGCGGTTGCCCTATCTGGAATTCGTGGGCCGATGCGGCCCGGTGACCTCATTTCTCGGCGCGTTCATGCGCCGCCAGTTGCCCAAGGAATTCCCGCCGTGCGTCTTATCCTTGGCATCGTGTTGTTCCTCCTTGGGATTGGCTCCGTGTCGTGCCAATTCGAGGGCGTGACTGCCGAATCGCCGCGAGAAGTCCACCAAGTCAAGTGGGTACGCACGGTTGACGGCTGGGAGCGGCCCGCGGAGTGGTTTCCCGCGCCGGTCGAGCCGCCGCGACTCCACCCGGTCGTGGTCTCGCTCATTCAAGGGTTGGTGAGTGTGCTGGCTCTGGCAGCGTGTGACTCCGCCCCGGCAACCGATCGTCGGCGAACTGCCCGTTGAACAAGGGTGCAGGCGAGTTCGCCTTGTTTGATGTAACCTTCATGTAGCATTGCGGTTAGAGCGGGCAGCGGCATTTTTTCCGGAGCTTTCCAAACGGATTGAATGCCCCAGGCTGTTCCAGAAAACGGCAAGGACCACGTTTTTCTTGCACGAAAAGCGACCGCCCGCGCCACTAACGTAAGTGGCGGGAATCGTGCCGCGTTGGCGGCTCGCCTGTGTTCTTGCGGCGGGATCGCCGGGCACCGGCGTGAATTTCCCTCACCCCAGCCCTCTCCCGGTGGGAGAGGGAGCAACCGTCGTTCTGCGTTCCTGCTTAGCCTATTCACCCGGCGAGATTGGTTTGGACCATGCGATTAACGCTTCGTACTTTGTTGGCGTATTTGGATGATATTCTCGATCCGGCCGACAAGGAGAGTCTAGGGCAGAAGATCGAGACGAGCGATTTTGCCGGTGATTTGATCCTCCGCACTCGCGATACGACGCGGCGGTTGCGGCTCAGTGCGCCCCAAGTGACCGGAACGGGGATGGGGCTCGATCCGAATACGGTGGCCGAGTATTTGGATAACGCGTTGCCGCCTGACCAGGTGGGCGACTTTGAGCGGATATGTCTCGAATCGGACATGCACCTGGCGGAAGTGGCCTCCTGCCACCATGTGTTGACGATGGTGCTTGGTTCACCGGCCGACATCGATCCGGCCGCCCGCACGCGGATGTACTCGATTCCGCTCGAGGCATCGACACGGTGCCAACTACGAGTTGAACCGGCTCACACCGCGCGGGTGGCGGAAGTTCCGTTGCCGCCTGCCGCGTCTGCGGTCACTCCCGCCGCGCCCACGGAGCGGCGCGACAAGCCGACTGTTTACGCGAAACCGGAGATTCCAGAGTATTTGCGGGCATCGGGGTGGTCGCGTTCACGGGTGCTGGTTTCCGCAGTGGGGATTCTGCTCTTGGCAGGCATCCCCATGTATCTGGTGAAAGACTTGACCGGCTGGTTTGGCGGCGCGGCGGAAGAGGCCGCAATCGTCC
>JAKEGR010000163.1 GCA_022615465.1 Planctomycetota bacterium
CACCGCGACCGCTGCGACCGCGCGACGGGCTGACGGGCCGTGGGTCGCCATGCAGCGCTGATACCTGCACCAACTGTTCAATTCGCGATTCGCTCATGATTTTTCTGTTTCCCCAGCAAACATGCGTACTGGCCGGTTCATCCCGTGCTGTTGATGCCTTTGAGTTCGTCAATCGCTTTATTCAACTTTGCCTTTTCTTCCCCGCCGTTGATAATCCGCTGATGGATTTCGTGGAGTTTGTCGAGCTCCTCGGAGGTTTGGAAGGTCTTGAGCAGCTTCGCCAACTTGCTCTCTGACATTTTATTCATCAGCAGGATGACATCGTCCATTCGTTCTTCGTCAATCCATCGCAACAGCAGATCTTTGGCGACGGTTGGTTTGACCTGCTCCAAATCCCGGACCACGGTTGCCACGTTTTCTTGCGTGACCAGTTCCTCTTGCTGCTGCAGCTTTTTCTGCCAGTCCTGGGCAAGACGGTCATAGCGGGCGGTCTGCTCTTTCAGTTGCTGCAGCCGAAGATCGTATTCATGCCGTCCGCGTTCGAGTGCCAACTGCTTCACCTCGAAGTTGCGCTCCTTAACCTGCTGGGATCGTGTCACATCTTCCAGTGAAAGCTCCACCGCTGGTATCTGGTCTTCTTCCGATGGTTGCGTTTCGGCAAGCTGCTGCAAATCGACGTCGTGCAATAACGCCACAATCCGGAATACCTTCTCGTCATTCAAGCGATCGGTATACCACAGGTAGCCAAGGCACAATGCGAGCGTAATCACCGTTGCGGTGCATACATATCCGATCAATGCAAACAATAATCCAATGAGGCGAACCATAATCGATCAAACGGGCTGCTTGCGAGGCTGCTGAATCATCGCGACCTCGTCGAGTTGTTTGGTTTCCATTCGCTGTGCTTCGCGTCGGTGGGCCTGGCGTTGCCGTTCTTCAAGCTGCTCCAACACGCGAACGTCGCGGTTCGCCTCGACCAACGCTTGCCGCCGCCGTTCGACTTCGGATGCCAGCATCGTTTCTTGCCTGTCAAGCTCTTGCTCACGTGTCTTCAGGATGAGTTCGTACCGCTGCGATTCGAGCAATCGGTTCACATCCAAGTATTTCCCAACTGCGGCTTCCCGCTGAAAACTCCGCAATTCTGCTTGTTCGCTTTCCAGTGACTTGCGACGTTCAGCAAGCACGTCTTCCGCCTGAAATGCCTCCGCCAAGGCAACTCGCCGCTGGTCGCGATGGACCCCTCGCAGTCGCTGCACGGTCTTCAGGCGGAACTTGTATTTCGACATGTTGGCGGATCACTTCTCTGTTTCACTTCCGTGGCGACCGCTGTCACCACGGCCATCATTCACGCGGCCGTTCCCGACGACATCGCGGCGGATGCCGCGGGCGCAGCCGCGTTCAGCTTCGATTGACATTGCGAGGCAATACTCATGATCTGCTCCAGGACCTTGTCGAATGGAGCGGCCTTCGTCACCTCTTGTCTTAGGAACGATTCGATCGTTTCACGCATTTCCACGGCAACATCGACCAACCGATTGCTGCCTCGGCGATACGCGCCGATGGACAGTAAATCTTCGTGTTCCGCATGGGCGGCCAGCAGTTGCCGGATCGTAAGTGCGGCTGCCTGATGCTTCGAGGAAGTGATATCGCTCATTACCCGGCTTACGCTCTGCAATACATCAATTGCCGGATAATGGCCGCGACCGGCCAGTTTGCGCGATAGCCAGATATGTCCGTCGAGCAGACTGCGCATCGTATCGGCCACAGGCTCGGTTTCGTCGTCGCCTTCGACGAGTACAGCGTAAAACGCCGTAATGCTGCCCTGACGGCTTTGCCCGGCTCGCTCCACCAACCGGGGCAACAGCGCGAACATCGACGGAGGGTAGCCGCGAGTCGTCGGCGGCTCGCCGGCTGCCAGGCCGATTTCCCGCTGGGCCGTGGCGAACCGCGTAACCGAGTCCATCAGTAGCAACACCTGCTGACCTCGATCACGGAAGTATTCGGCGACCGCCGTTGCAGTGTAGGCAGCCTGGACGCGCGTAAGCGCGGATTCATTGCTTGTGGCCACGACGATGACGCTGCGCGCCAAACCCTCCGGACCAAGATCACGTTCAATGAAATCGTTTACTTCGCGGCCACGTTCGCCGATCAATCCGGTGACGATCACATCGGCATTCGTGTAGCGGCTCATCATTCCCAGGAGTACGCTCTTGCCGACCCCAGACCCGGAGAACACCCCAAGTCGCTGTCCCCGCCCACAAGTCAACATTGCATCGATCGCGTGAATTCCCGTGGCGAGCGGCATCCGAATGCGTGGTCGTTCGACAGGTGCAGGCGGCAAGCGATCTTGCCGCACGCGGTCCAGCAACAACGGCTGCGGTCGGCCATCGATCGCCCGACCGTTCGCATCAATGACCCGGCCTAGCAAGCCGTCGCCAACGCGGAGTGATCGTGTGGTCCGCACGAGAACGGCTCGATTGCCGCGACGGACGCCGGCCGTTGTGGTGAACAGATACACGAGCGTCTTCCCTTCGCGGAAGCCGATTACTTCGCCCTCCGCCGCCGGGCCTGACTCGCGCTCGATGTGGACAACGGCTCCGACGGGCGCTGGAAAATCGGCCACGGCGGCTGTCATCCCCACCGTTTCCACAACGCTGCCTGACAGGGCACACGTCATGGCTTCATTCAGTTGTGGTAGTAGGTTGGTCACCATGATTCTTTTCACTGCCACATCTCTAGGGGCTGGCGGCTGTTACGGCCTGATCATAAGTCGTCGTTTCATGCCAGTTCTTGTTCAATGCGTTCGATTTGCGTTTCGATTTGCTGATCGATCGAACCATATTGCGTTTCCACCCGACAACCACCAACACTGATCCCTGAACTGGCAATGATGTGGGTCGGCGCAAGCTGGCACATCGATTTCGCAAGTTGCTCCATCGGAGTCCGAAGCTGCTGATAATCTTCCGAGTTTACGTGCAGTGTCATCTCCGCACTGCCTGTGGCCAGGCGAAGCGATTCGGCGATCAAGTTGAGTGTGATCTGGGGATCGCGTGCCAACTCGCGGCGGATTATTCGCTGAGCGACTGCGGTACTCACGTGAATGGCAGCGCGCTCCCATTCGCGAAGCAGATCCCCTTTGGCATCGTTGAGTTGCGCCACCAGTTGGTCGAGAGTCGGCAGCAGCGTTTCCATCCGCTTGGCGACCTTTTCTTCCAAAAGTCGCTCAATGGCTTCCTCGGCTGCTTTGCGTCCCGCGATCTCTGCCTGGCGGCGAATATGCTCGGCTTGACGGTGAGCTTCCTGGACGATCTTGGCGGTTTCTTGACGGACTGCATCCAAATACTCGTGTGCTTGATCGCCCATGTCGGCAAAGCTGAACTCCACTAGCCGCGCCATCTTCCCAGAGGGAGTTCCGCGAGCGATGTCTTTGCGAATGATCGTGGCCATCGTGGTTGATCTCTGTGTTTCCGTGCCAGCTAGTTATGTTCGCGACAATCAAACGGCGATCCGTTGTGGCAGTTGGTGACTTCTCAGTCGACGATTTGCCGTATTCGTGACAATTTGTTGCGCGGCCTCGACGTCGCTGAGACGAGTCGGGCCGAGTTGCCACAATTGGCGATGAAATGCCTTGGCTACGCTTTTCGGCATTTGTCCGGCAATTCGCTCGATCAGTTCGTTGCTCGCGCCTGCCAAGGCCAGGACCATTACATGGGCTTCCACCTCTTGCAGCACTAGCGAGAGATCCGCCGTGCTCAGTCGATTCAAATCCTCAAATCGGAAGGGTTCTCTCGCAGCCCCTCGCGTCCGCGATCTCGGGGTTTCGCTGGAGCAACTTCCGTTGATCCGTTGTGTCTCCTTTTGCCATATTGATCGGTTGCTCGACAATGTCATTGCGGAAGGCTGATTCGTGGGCCCATCTAGAGGTGTTGCTGTTCCACGGTGATTTGCCGCTGGCAAGTCGTGGTTCTCCGTCGTTGGATGAGACTTGCCGATGGCAGAAGCCAGGGTGACTTCCTCGCGGTTCGCGGGATGTGGAGTAAGTTGGGCGGCTAACCGTTCGTTATGTGCATTGAGGTTGGCGAGAATTCGACAGCGTGTCGCTTGATCGGCCTCGGCCAGGATTCCCCGGATCACC
>JAKEGR010000164.1 GCA_022615465.1 Planctomycetota bacterium
GTCGCGGAGGCAAAGTAACTCAGAGGGCCGGTTGGCTATCGCTTCTGGTCCATGAATAACTCGCCACCGACGGAAAGGATCGCGGCAGGTTTACTGAGTAGCGTCCTGGACTTACTCCCCGAATTCATAGTTCCACGCGTCGCGGCTGAAGCGTTCGGCCGCCAACTGCTCGACGCGCGCCTGCGGCCAATCGACGAGATCGGCCCTCGTGGGCCAGGCGGCGCAGACCGCATTGACGAGGACAGTTCGGTCAACGGGCAAGTTGGTGACGAACTCGCGGTGGCTGCGCGCGGCGCGATACTCGGGCTGACGCGGCGGCATCCGCAGGCACGTCGCAATAAGCGACAGATCGAAGTCGTAGAGCAGCGTGCCGTGATAGACCAGGTGCGTGCGCTTGATTCGCAAACTGTTGCCCGAAAATTTCTGCCGCTGCCGCAACCCGTGGATTTTGGCCATCTCCTCCTCCTCAACCACCAGGTCACTCGTGCCGGCGTGCTGGACGGGCAGGCCGAGGCCGCGAAGTGAATTGGCCAATCGACTAAGGACGAAGCAGTGCGCCCGGCGAATGTCGCGCAGATCAGGCCGCAACTGGAAGCTGAGTACGACGGCATACATCAGGCAGCCTGGTCCAGCGACGATCGACGCCCCGCCGCTGGCACGCCGCAGGATCGGAATGCCGCGATCGGCGCAGGCCGCTTCGCAAACCTCTTCGTGGACGCGTGTCGAGCGGCCAACGACCACCATCGGCCGCGGCGATTCCCACAGCCGCAGAAATTCCGCCTGGGGATCGTGTTCCTCGGCCCATTCCAAGAGGGCCTCGTCGAGGGCCAGATTTTCGGCGGGCGTGGCCAAGGTTAGAACGAGTCGGCGCATGACCTGGTTGTCTCCCACCAGCGATCGGCTGACAAGGCGACCCCCCCGTCGCGAAGGTTTCTTTCCGGCGCGGAGTTCCTCCGGCGTTTCGGCGAGTCGGGCTGGCGGTTCGTCGGGTGGCGGCGGCAGCGACTTGATCCACTCGGCGACGAGTTGCGCCGCCTGTTTGTCGACGAGGCTGCGCCCCAGCGGCGGCATCCGCATATTGGGCGCATCGTTTGCCATCCGTTTCCAAAGATAGGAATGATCCAAATCGCCCGGTCGGACAATCTTTGCCTGAGGATCAAGCGTCACATGCATGAGCGCTTCCTGGTTGACAATCCACTGCGATTCCAGGGGCATCTCGAACCGAGCGTCCCAGCGGCTGGCGTAGACATACGGCCGATGGCAATGGGAACAATTCGCGTCGAGATAGGAGCGCACGCGGTATTCGACGTTGGCGTCATGGTCGTCGACAGCCGCCAGGCGCGGCAATTCGCGCAATTGCGGATCCTTCCACGGCATGGCGAACATTCCTGCCTTGGCAAACCGCACCAACTGGTTTTCCGTCCCGCGACAAATTGCGACATCGCGATTGAGTTGTCGGGCCGTGAAACCAAGCACAAAGCTGGCTGGCTGGTTATGACACGAATAGCATTCACACTGGCCCGGATAGAGCCAGGTCTGTTGTTGCGGTTTCCCAGACGCGTCGATGTAGCTGATTTCCTCCGTCTCGGAAAAATCCAGCAGATCGGCGTCGGTCATGTCGTCGTTCCAGCGGTACGTGGCGCCGTAGACTCCTCCCTTCTCATCACACAAGAGAACGCGAGTCTCCAGTCGCCGAACCATCTTCGGATCGGCCCCGTCACGCTCGTCCAGCGGCAAATCGAAATGCTGGACAAACACGGTGCCGACGGTGAACCGCCATGGCCCCTGCCACGCACCATCGATCTTCTGATTGCCGGCCAGCCCAATCCAGCGACGGTTGGTCGCACGATCCGACCACCCGGGCGTGTTGACCTCGTAGGGCACCAGGCCCGGTACGGGGGTGAGCGTCTGCAAATCGCTGAACAAGCCCGTTTCGCTGAGCTTTTCAGGCAGTTCCTGATCGGCGATCGTAAGCGCGGGAACCAGACGGTGGATCTCGCCCGTCTCGGTATCGATTTCCTTCATGATGCATATCCATAGCTCACCCTCTTGATCTTCACCAAGGGAAACAATGCCAAGACCGCAATCTTCGATGATCGCCACAAGCCGATTAGCCACGAACTTGTTCTCGCGATCCACCTCGAGCGCATAGATGCGTCCGCTCATATCGGCGTAGATATACTGGCCGACAAGTTCCGGGAACTCCTGGCCGCGATAGACATAGCCGCCGATGATGCAGCGGTTCTGGGAGTCGTATTCGTACTCGTAGACCGGCCAGGTTTCCCGGCCGACATAAGGATCGGGTCGCCCAAACGCCTTCGGGTCGTGGGAATTGGACCAGACGGTGCCTTCGACATAAGCCCAGCCGCAGTTCGAGCCGCGTTCCACGAGGTTCACTTCCTCGCGGCGCCGTTCGCCAACGTCGCCGACCCAGTATTTCCCCGTTTCGCGATCGAACGACGCCCGCCAAGGGTTTCGCAGGCCGATCGCGTAAAACTCCTCCAGGGCATTCGACATGCCGACGAACGGGTTGTCGTTGGGGATATGGTAGCCGGCGGTGCGGCCCGTGTTGGGCTGTCGCGGTGGCGAATGGCTGACGTCGCCGCCCTGACAATCGACGTCGATACGGAGCACGCCGCTGAACAGGTCGCGGTCGATGAACTGAGCATGCGGATTGGGGTGTCGCTGGTCGTCGTCGCCCATCGTGACATAGAGAAAGCCGTCTGGGCCAAACAAAATGCTTCCCCCGTTGTGGCTGATATTTTGATCGGGCTGATCGATAAGAACGACTTCGGAGTCAGGGTCGGCCACGTCGCTGCCTGCCGGCACGAGAAACTTCGAGATGCGGATTGACCGGCGGCCGACGGCCATGGCTGTGTAAAATAGAAAGAATTCGCCGCGGTGGGGTGAATCGGCGCTGGCGAATTGCGGATGGAACGCGATGCCGGAGAGGCCGTCCTCGCCACTTGCCTTAACGTCAATCACGCGATCGGTGATGTCCAAAAACAGTGATTTGTCAGCGGCATCTGCTGAGTTGTCGAACATCTGAATGCGGCCAGGACGCTCACAGACCAAAAGCGTTTCCGGGTTGCCTGCCAGCGGTGTAATGAATACCGGGTCGGTGAATCGCAGATGCGGAAAGGCATCCTCCGTTGTCAACGGCGTGACGACATTGGCTGCCTTGGGCAAATTCGTGGTGACGGGCGTAAGCTGTAGAGGCGGGGGCGCGGTCCACCACTGGTGGACATGCCGCAGGCCGGGAACCGCGCTCCAAATGGTTGTCACCAAGACGACGCCCACAAGTGCCGGCCGGCCGGTGTGAACGAGCCAGCGTGTGCGACGGTCGCTGCTTGAAGGGTTCGCGTCCTCGCCCGGCAGGCAGACGAAGGAGACTCGATAGAGCTTGCGGGCGATCGTGGCCAACAGGAGGAAGGAGACAAAGTGGCATATCACGACGAGGCAGAACCAGTCGGGAACTTTTTGCTTGACGACATTGTACGCCGTTGCCATCCCGAGCAGGGCGTTGGCCGCGGCACCGAGCAGCACGAAGCCGCGATGTTCCAGCGGCTTTCGCGTGGCCATCCACAACGCCACGCCGAGCAACGCGAGGAGAATTCCCGTGGCTTGCAGGGGCAGCGGGATTGCCGGCTGGGCGAGACCGGCCCATTCAAAAAGTTGGCGGCGCAAAAGAGCAACCGTCAGGCCGCCGGCGATTGTCGCAGTGGCGACGGCTCCCAACGCGTAACGCATCCAGGGTTTGATCGGCGGCATTTCTGGCAGGGTGAGGGTTTGGGGATGGTTGCCGAATTACATGGCCGCTACCGCCCGCAGGGCAAGCTCACTTCGAGGGGGGTATCCGCGGCAAGTCCGAGGAGAATACAGCAAACGCGAAAACCCTGCACGGTCGGTTGGGGTGCGTGCTAGCAGCCTGTTGAAGAAGTGCTTCGCCAGCGAGCTGTTGAGATTCGTTCGAGTAGCCGAGTCTCTCCGAGACTCGGAATGTAAGCTTCGGAACGAAGCGA
>JAKEGR010000165.1 GCA_022615465.1 Planctomycetota bacterium
CAAAGCAACCTTGTGATCGTTGGTGGCGGCATTGTCGGCCTCGCTACCGCCTATCGCTTCCTCGAACGATTTCCCGGCAGGACTCTCACGGTCCTCGAAAAGGAATCGTCAATCGCCCAACACCAAACCGGCCGCAATTCCGGCGTGTTGCACTCAGGCATCTACTATCGGCCCGGCTCGCTCAAAGCACGGAATTGCCGGGTTGGAAAGCTGGCCATGGAGGAATTTTGCCGCCACGAGGGGATTCCGTTCAAAATCTGCGGCAAAGTGATCGTTGCCATCGATGAATCCGAGTTGCCGCGGCTCGAACAAATCATCGCGAACGGCAGGGCAAACGGCGTCGCCTGCGAGCGTATCGACATCGTGCGGCTCAGGGAACTCGAACCGCACACTGCCGGCATCGCGGCCATCCACGTGCCTGAAGCCGGCATCGTCGATTACGGAACAGTTGCCAAGCGACTGGCCGAAATTGTCGAAGGCCAGGGGGGCAAGATAGTCACGGACGCACGCGTTACCGCGATTCGACACGACGCCAACCGTGCAATCGTCGTCACGACGACCGGTGAATTTTCCGCCGAACAAGTCGTCAATTGCGCCGGTCTGTTCAGCGACCGAGTTACGCGTCTGAGTGGGGCGAAGCCAGCCGCCCGGATTGTCCCCTTCCGGGGCGAGTATTACCGGCTCCGGCCGGAGGCGGAGTACCTTGTCCGCACGTTGATCTATCCCGTGCCCGACCCGCGCTATCCGTTTCTGGGCATTCACTTTACGCGACGGTTTCATGGCCAGGTGGAATGCGGCCCGAACGCCGTCCTGGCCTTCGCCCGCGAAGGCTACCGCAATACCTTGGTCAACCCCCGCGACTTGGCGGAAGCGCTCACCTATCCCGCTTTCTGGAAATTAGCCGTGAAATACTGGAGGACTGGCGCCGACGAAATGTGGCGGAGCTTCAGCAAGCGGGCGTTTGTGCGGGCAGCGCAACGGCTCGTGCCGGAGGTCAAGCTTGAGCATTTTGAAGCGGCCCCGGCCGGCGTTCGCGCTCAGGCCATCAGTCCCGACGGATCGATGGTGGACGATTTCTTGGTTAGCGAGACGGATCGCGTCGTGAATGTCGAAAACGCCCCGTCGCCCGCCGCTACCGCCTCACTCAACATCGGCCGGCTGGTCGTCGACCGGATCGCGCCCCGGTTCGAGTGAATGAAACGGAGCCACCCTTCGTCTTTGTTTGGAAAAGGACCGTCTCGGCAAGCGATTGCGGCGGGAGGTGCTTGTGCTGGAAGCGGATCGAGACAAGCGGTGATGTGGCTCAAACCTTTCCCTGAACTCGACCCATCCTGCAACTCAACATGGAGCCAGACATGGGTATATCCGGTCTTTCTAGCGATGCGATCACCGGCTTGAGCAATCACTCCACCGTCACACTCTTCGCCAAATTCCGCGGCTTGTCGACGTCGCAGCCGCGCAAGACCGCCGCGTGGTAGGCCAGCAGTTGTAGCGGAATGACCGCGACGATCGGCTGAAGGAACTCCGGCACGGCCGGCACGCGGATCACATCGTCGGCCAACTCGACCGCGTGCGAATCGTCTTTGTCAACCACCGCGATCACCGGCCCGCCACGGGCCTTGATCTCCTCCATGTTGGAAATCACTTTGTGGTACACGGCCCCCTGCGGCACAATAAAAACACTCGGCGTGTGCTCGTCCACGAGCGCGATCGGGCCGTGCTTCATCTCCGCGGCCGGGTAGCCTTCCGCGTGAATGTAACTGATCTCCTTGAGCTTGAGCGCGCCTTCAAGGGCCGTCGGGAAGTTATACTGCCGACCAAGGTAGAGAAAGTTGTCACACGAGCAATACTTGGCCGCGATCCGCCTCGCGTCGTTGTTCGTTTCGAGCGCCTGCTCAACGTGCCGCGGCAGCGAGGCCAGTTCCTCGATGATCCGCAGCCCCGCCTCGAAGCTCAGATGCCGAATCCGGCCAAAATACAACGCCAACAGCGCCATCACCACGCACTGTGAAGTAAACGCTTTGGTCGACGCGACGCCGATCTCCGGTCCGGCGTGCAAAAACACGCCGCCATCGGCCTCGCGGGCGATCGTGCTGCCGACCACGTTGCAGATCGCCAGCGTCGAGTGGCCCTTCCGCTTCATTTCACGCAGTGCCGCCAGCGTGTCGATTGTCTCGCCGCTTTGCGTGACGGCGAACAGCAGTGTGCTGGGCGACATCGGTGGATTGCGGTACCGCAACTCGCTCGCGTACTCAACTTCCACCGGAATGTGGGCAAAGGCCTCGATCATATACTCGCCGACAAGTGACGCATGGTAGCTCGTGCCGCATGCCGTGAAGACGATCCGGTCGATCGTGCGCAACTGCTGCGGCGTAAGATTCAGCCCGCCCAAGACTGCCGTCCCCTCGTCCCGGTTCAGCCGACCACGCAACGCGGCGAGCACCGTCTCCGGCTGCTCAAAGATTTCTTTCAGCATGTAGTGTGGAAAATCGTTCAGATCCACCTGCGTCGAATCCATGTCAAGTTGTTGTTCGATGTGACGCACATCACCCTCGTCGCGATGGACCACTCGGATTGAATGGCGCGTCACCACGGCTAGTTCGTGATCGGCCAGATAGACAATCCGGTTCGTGTGACCCACCAGCGGCGAGCCGTCGCTGGCAATGAAATGCTCGCCGTCGCCGATGCCGATCACCAGCGGGCTGCCCAACCGGGCCGCTACAATCACATCCGGCCAATCGCGAAACACCATCGCCAGGCCGTAGGTGCCACGCAATTGCACAAGTGCCGCCTGAACCGCTTCGACCAGCGGTGCGTAGCGGTCGGCCGCGTCTTCCGCCGCACCCACGCGCGCGTCGAGTTCGCTGGCCACGAGTTGGGCAATCACTTCGGTGTCCGTGGCCGTCTTGCACGGGTAACCGATCTCCGCGAGGCGTTTTTTTATCTCCCGAAAGTTCTCGATAACGCCGTTGTGAACCAGCGCAACAACACCATCGCCCCCAACATGCGGGTGGGCATTCGCGTCGGTCGCCGGGCCGTGCGTGGCCCAGCGGGTGTGGCCCAGGCCCACATGCCCGCGCGCGGGATGTGAAAGCAGCTTGGCCGCCAGGTCGTCGATCCGGCCAGCCGTCTTGGTGATGGCAAATTCACCCTCATCGATGGCAACGACACCGCTGCTGTCATAACCGCGATACTCCAAACGCCGCAGCCCTTCGAGCAGAAAGCTGACTGCTTGCTGAGGCCCGATGTAACCGACGATGCCGCACATTAGGTCCGAATACCTCGCAAAAGAAAACAGGAAAAGTCTGCCCGCAGAGCTACGCCATTCTATGTCGTCTCGCGGCCAGTACCAATGCCACGAAAGATCGGCTGAAAACCCCACTTTGAATCATGCTGGCATAGTCGATTTTCCCCGACAACTTCAGTCTATTCCCTCGCCGCGATTTACGCTATGAATTGCTCCCCGCTTCGACCATCAGCCGTTCACGCGGATATTCAAGGAGAGTATAAGGATGTCGCGATCGGTTCACGTCTCATCAGTTTCTCGCAGCTACGTTGTCATTCCCGCCCGCTACGGTTCGACCCGCCTGCCGCGCAAAATGCTCCTGCGGGAGACGGGCAAGACGCTGCTCGAACACACTTACGAGGCGGCATCCGCAGCCCAGAAACCCGCCGGTGTGATCGTCGCCACCGATCACGCGGAGATCGCCCGCGAGGTCGAGCTTTTTCGCGGCGACTTCGTGATGACCAGCCCCAACTGCGCGAGCGGCACCGATCGCGTGGCAGAGGTGGCCCGCAAATTGCCGCGGGCCGAGATCATCGTCAATGTGCAGGGCGACGAGCCGGAAATGCTGCCCGCGAACA
>JAKEGR010000166.1 GCA_022615465.1 Planctomycetota bacterium
ACCGCGCTATCCGCAGCTCGACCAGGACAAGCTGCTCGTGGGCGCGTATCTGCACGACGCCGCGAAGACCGACGAGCTCTCCTACGAGCGCGACATCGCCTACACCGACGAAGGCCAACTTCTGGGCCACATGATCCTCGGCATCACGATGATCGACAACAAGGTGCGTGAAGCCGAGCGGCTCTCGGGCGAGGCGTTCCCCAAGCCGCTCGCGACCGAAATCAAGCACATGGTCATCAGCCATCACGGCGAGTACGAATTCGGCAGCGCGAAACTGCCGATGACGCTCGAAGCGGTCGCCCTGCACCACCTCGACAACCTCGACGCCAAGCTGGCCAGCTTCACACAACTCATCAACGATTGCCCGAACGTCGAAAGCAACTGGACACAGTATCACACCAACCTGGGGCGAAAACTTTACAAAGGGGCCGCCGCCAACGAGGAACGTGAATCCAATTAGTGCCGGCGGATTGTCTCGCCAGGAAAACCACGGCATTCTGGCTCTTCGGCACGGATGGTTACACAGCCCGCGATCTGTATTGACACTAACCCGAACTGGCGATTTGGGTTAGTGTGGGATGTCTCATTCCTGGCCGCGAGCGGTATATCTGCTCGCTCTCCCCCTGCCCTTCGTCCCCCGTATCCGGTACGCTATCCTCATGCCCGATCTCCGCACTTCCGTCCTCGAATTCGTCAACAAGTCCAACTACCAGCCGCTCAAGCCAGCGGTCATCGCAAAGAAACTGAACCTCGATCAAGACGCGGTACGCGAGTTGAAGAAGCTGATCAAGCAGCTTGTGAAGTCGGGCGAGCTGATGTACGGGCCAAGTCACCTGGTATTTGCCGCCGAGAAAAAGCCGCAGCGGCGCAAAGCAGCCGCAAGTGGGGCCGCGGACAGCGACAAGGCACCCTCCCCCCAACCCTCTCCCAAAGGGAGAGGGGGTACAAAAACCAAACCAAAATCCAAGCCCTCCGGCGACGCCAAGCATTTCACCGGCATATTCCGTCGCGCGGCGGCCGGCTTCGGCTTCGTCCGGCCAGAGGGCACGCAGCGCGCGGAAGGCCGCGATGCCGACATCTTCATCCCGGCCGACAAATGCGGCGACGCCGCCAATGGCGACGTCGTCTCGGTGCGGCTCGAATCGAAGCGCGGCCGCATGGGCAAACAGGAAGGCCACATCATCGATGTCGTCGAGCGGGCCGCCAGCCGCTTCGTCGGCGTCTATTTCGAGCAGGCCGGCATGGGACTCGTTCAAGTCGACGGCAAGATATTCACCGCACCGATCTATGTGGGCGACCCCGGCGCGAAGGGCGCGCTGGCCGACGACAAGGTGGTGATCGAAATGGTTCGCTTCCCGTCGCACGTCCGCGACGGCGAGGGAGTGATTGTCGAAGTCATCGGCCCGCGCGGCCAGCCCGGCGTCGACACGATGTCGATCATCCACGAGTTCGACTTGCCGGGAGAGTTTGATGAGGACGTGTTGGCCGATGCTCGCAAACAGGCGGATCAATTCGACGAAGCGATTCCGAGAGGCCGACGCGATCTCACCAGCGACGTCATCGTGACGATCGACCCGGTCGACGCCCGTGATTTCGACGATGCGATTTCCTTGGAACGGCTCGATAACGGCCACTGGTTGTTGGGCGTGCATATTGCCGACGTGTCGCATTTCGTTCAGCCGAAAACTCCCCTCGACCGTGAATCGCTCGACCGGGCCACGAGCGTCTACCTGCCCGACCGCGTGATCCCGATGCTGCCAGAGATCATCTCCAATAATCTCGCCAGCTTGCAGCCGGACAAAGTTCGCTACGCGCTGTCGTGCATGATCGAGATGACCGAAGACGGCATCCGCGTGGCGACCGACGTGTTCAAGAGCGCGATCCGCAGCCAGCGGCGGTTCACGTATGAGGAAGTGGATGAGTATTTGGCGGAGAAGGCGGTGGGCTTGTCGGTAGTAGCGGGCAGTGGAAAAAAAACGGCCAATCGCGGAAAAAGGCACCCTCACCCCGGCCCTCTCCCAAAGGGAGAGGGAGGAATCCGAGCGACGCTTATGCCCGAAGTGGATGGACTCCTCGCGCGGATGCACGAACTGGCGATGATGCTCCGCAGTCGCCGGTTTCAGCGAGGGTCGCTCGAACTCTCGATGCCGGAGATGAAAATCGATCTCGACGCCGACGGCCGCGTGAAGGGCGCCCATCTGGAACAAAACACCGAAAGCCATCAGATCATCGAGGAATTCATGCTCTCGGCCAACGAGGCGGTGGCCGAGCGGCTGGCCGACGCGGGTCTGATCTTTTTGCGGCGCGTCCACGGCAGCCCCGATCCGCGAAAGATGAAGGTGCTCACCGAATTCGTTCGCGAGATCGGTTACGACGTGGAAAACCTGGAGAACCGCTTCGAGTTGCAGAAGCTTCTCGACGACGTGAAGGGCGACCCCCGCCAGCACGCGATCAATTACGCCACGCTCCGCTCGATGCAGCGGGCCGTTTACAGCCCCGAAGACGACGGCCACTACGCCCTGGCCAGCGATTGCTACTGCCACTTCACCTCGCCCATTCGCCGCTATCCTGATCTCACCGTCCACCGGCTCATCGACCAGCTCAACCATCGCAAGAAACCAGAGCAACGGCTGGACGAATTGCTCGCTCTGGGCGATCACTGCAGCGAACGCGAGCAGCGGGCCACAAACGCCGAGCGGGAACTGAACAAGGTTAAGCTGCTCGACTATTTCGCAGACAAAATCGGCCTTGAATTGGAAGGCGTGATAACCGGTGTCGAAAGTTTCGGCCTGTTCATCCTGGGAAAGGAGATCCCCGCGGAAGGCTTCGTGCATATCAGTGCGCTAACCGATGATTTCTACCGCTACGACCGCGCGGGCCACGTCATCGCCGGCTTCCGCTCGGGCAATTCGTACCGCCTCGGCGACACGGTCCGCGTCGCCGTCGCCGCGGTGAACGTCGACGCTCGCGAACTCGACTTCCGCCTGCTCGGCCGCGCCGGCACAACCAAGGAACCCCGCGTCAAGCCGCCCACGAGATCGCGCGGGAAGAAACCTCTTCGTACTCGCAGTTCAGAAAGGCGCAAGCCGCCGCGTAAAGTGAAGAGCGACCACCCAAAACGGGGACGCCAACAATAGGGCGGCTGGAAATCGGAAGGCGTCTACGCCCCCACTGGGGCGTTGCCCCAGCCACCCATTCAGACCCTTCGCAACTGTTGCGAAGGAGCGGAATATTTTCCACCCCCTGACAGCCTCTCTGTCAGTCACTAGAATATCGGGATCGTTGACTGCCGTTTTCAATCAAACACCCAGCGATCAATCGCCGTCGCCTGGTGGAAGCAGATCCTGGCGATTGACCGCCGATGACGACCGAACTGGCCAAGACGCCGCTCTATGATTGGCACGTCGCGCACGGAGGCCGGATCGTCGATTTCGGCGGCTGGGCGATGCCCGTGCAGTACACCACGATTGCCGACGAGCACGCGGCAACGCGCACCGCGGCGGGAGTGTTTGATATTTCGCACATGGGCCGGCTGCAATTCTTCGGTCCCGATGCGGATCGATTTCTCGACGCGGTCGTGACTCGCCGGGTCACCGACATCAAGCCGGGACAGGTCCGCTACGCCCTGGTGTGCAACGAGCAGGGTGGCATCCTCGACGATGTACTCGTGTATCGCCTGCCGATGGAATCATCGGGTAGTCATGCCCCGGCCGCGTCCACCAACGAAGACGACACGCCGACATTTCAGGTCGTCACGAACGCTTTGAACCGCGCAGCAATCGTCGATTGGTTCAGGCACCGGTTGCCCGATTTCGCCACGCGGTTTGACGACGTAACGATCGGCACGGGAATGATCGCCGTTCAAGGCCCAAGGGCTGTTTCCACAATCGATTCCATCGTTGGCGGGAAGCTCGGCGGGTTGCGGAATTACACATCGACCAGCACCCATTTCGAGGGCAGGCCGATTTTGATCAGTCGCACTGGCTACACCGGCGAAGACGGCAGCGAAATCATCTGCGCGGCCAGAGACACGACTGCTTTGTGGGAGCGAATCCTTCAAGCCGGCCAGGAAACGACCATTCGGCCCGTGGGGCTTGGCGCCCGCGACACGCTGCGTCTCGAAGCCGCCATGCCCCTCTACGGCCACGAGCTGAACGAAACAATCAACCCGTTTCAAGCCGGCCTGGGTTTTGCCGTGAATTTCGGGAGCCGCGAGTTTGTCGGCCGCGAGGCACTCGAACGATTCGCCAGCGATGAAAGACAACCGGTCCGCGTCGGGCTACAACTTGATGGCAGGCGCTTACCGCGACAAGGCTGCTCCGTGTTGCAGGGCAACGAAACGGTCGGCGAAGTCACCAGCGGCACATTTTCGCCGACGTTCGAACGGCCGATCGCCATGGCCTACGTTCGCCCGTCGGCCCAGGCGGTTGGCTCGCGACTGGCCGTCGATATTCGCGGCACGCAGCACCCGGCCGTCGTTGTACCCCTGCCATTTTACGAACGCGGAAAGAAGATTTTACCACAGAGACACGGAGAACACCGAGGAGAAATGCTTTGACAGGATGAACAGGATTGAAATACAACAGGTGCCTCAAGAAACGAAATCAACGTCTTGTACATCCTGTGAATCCCGTCTGTTTGTTTTCTCCGTGCATTCCGTGTCTCTGTGGTAAATAACGATTAGGAGTGAAGTTGTGAAGCCCGAGAATTTGTTGTTCGCCAAGACTCACGAATGGGTTGCCGTCGCCAACGAGGGCGGCCAGAAGATCGCCACCATC
Organism: Planctomycetota bacterium; assembly: GCA_022615465.1. Taxonomy (GTDB): domain Bacteria; phylum Planctomycetota; class Planctomycetia; order Pirellulales; family Lacipirellulaceae; genus JAKEGR01. The sequence continues at coordinate 4,779 of JAKEGR010000166.1, forward strand.
GGCCTCAGCGCGTTCGCTGTCGAAGCGCTGACCGATCTGGTGTTCATCGAGTTGCCGAAGGTCGGCCGGCAAGTCAAGGCAGAGGAGTCGTTCTGTGAAGTCGAATCCGTGAAAGCGGTGAGCGATGTCTACGCCCCAGTGACGGGCGAGGTCATCGCGGTCAACGAGTCGCTGCCCGACAATCTCGAAACACTCAGCAGCGACCCCTTCGGCGATGGCTGGATCGCGCGCATCAAGGTTTCAGACGACTCCGCGCTGGCAAACCTGATGGACCACACTGCATACCAGAAGCAGTGTGAAGAGTAATGCCCTACCTCTACAACACGCCTGAAGATCAAGCCGCCATGCTCGCCGCGATCGGCGCCCGTTCGATCGACGAGCTGTTCGCGATGATACCGGCCGACATGCGACTGCGGCGACCGCTGGCGATTCCACCGGCCATGTCCGAGATGGAGCTTACGCAGCACATGACCAGCCTCGCGGCGAAGAATACGCACGCCGGCCAGAAAGTGTGTTTCCTCGGCGGTGGCAGCTACGACCATTTCATCCCCGCCGCCGTCGATGAGTTGGCCGGTCGCGGCGAGTTCTACACCTCCTACACGCCCTATCAGGCCGAAGTCAGTCAAGGCAACTTGCAAGTCGTCTTCGAGTACCAGACGCTCATCGCACGGCTCACAGGGCTTGACGTGTCGAACGCCAGCCTCTACGACGGCGGCAGCGCGGCGGCCGAGGCCGTTCTCATGGCCATCAGCAGCACGCGGCGTTACGGCAAGGTCGTCATTGCGGCAAGCGTGCATCCGGAGTATCGGCAGACGATTGCCACGTATCTGGAAAATCTGGGTGTCGAGTTGGAAACAATCGGCACGCCGCGCGGAGTCGTGCAGCCGCATGATCTGGCCGCCGCAGTGGACGACAAGACGGCCTGCGTCGTTGTGCAACAGCCAAATTTCTTCGGCTGCATCGAGGACGCGGCCGCGCTGGCCTCGATCGCGCATGATGCCGGCGCGCTGGTGGTCGCCGCGTTCGACCCGATCAGCCTGGGCCTGTTGAAGCGCCCCGGCGACTGGGGGGCCGATATCGCGGTGGCCGAAGGCCAGACGCTCGGCACGCCGATGCAATATGGCGGGCCGTATCTAGGCATCATGGCCTGCCGCGAAAAACTGGTTCGCCGCATGCCGGGCCGCATCGCCGGCCAAACGGGCGACCGCCGCGGCAAGCGGTGCTTCGTGCTGACGCTGCAAACGCGTGAACAGCACATCCGTCGCGAGAAGGCGACAAGCAACGTCTGCACCAACCAAGGCCTGTTCGCCCTGCGGGCCACAATCTATCTCGCCCTGCTCGGCCCGCAAGGCCTCCGCGACACGGCCAACCTTTGCCTGCAAAAAACACGCTACGCCGTCGAGCGACTGTGCGAGCACGACCGCTTCGAGTTGGCATTCGATGCACCGACGTTCAAGGAAGTTGTCATCCGCGACCGTCGGGGGCGCGTCGATGAATTGCTGGCCGACGCCCTCGCCGCCGGCTTCCTCGCCGGCGTGCCGCTAGGGCAATGGTATCCTGAACTGCACGATTGTTTCCTCATCGCAGTAACCGAACAACGCACACGAAACGAAATCGACTCCTGGACACATGCGTTGGCAAAAATGACATGAGAAACACCCGCGATACCAATCTGTTGTTCGAACTTTCCGAAACCGGTCGTCGCGCGCATCGGCTGCCGGCGTGCGACGTGCCGGAGCGGCCGGTGGGCGAATTGGTGCCGGCCAGTGCGCTGGCCGCGGCGCCGCCTGCCTTGCCGGAACTCTCCGAGCCGCAGGTCGTGCGACACTTTGCGAACCTCTCGCAACTCAACATGAGCGTCGATACACACTTCTATCCGCTCGGCTCCTGCACGATGAAGTACAACCCGAAGCGGAACGAGCGCGTCGCCGCCATGCCCGGCTTCTCCGACCTGCACCCGTATCAATCGGAAGGGACGCTGCAAGGCATGTTGCAGTTGTTGTACGAGCTGCAGGAGTATCTCCAGGAAATTTCCGGCCTCGATGCGTGCTCATTGCAACCCTCCGCGGGCGCGCACGGCGAGTTGACGGCCCTCTGGGTCGCGGCCACCTACTTCCGCGATCGTGGCGAAAAGCGCACCAAGGTCCTTGTGCCGGATAACGCCCACGGCACGAACCCCGCCAGCGCCGCGATGGCCGGCTTCACAACCGTCACGGTGAAAACGCTGCCCAGCGGCACGCTCGACATAGACGACCTCCGCCGCCATCTCGACAACCAAATCGCCGTGTTCATGATCACCAATCCGAACACAGTCGGCATCTTCGAGCCGAGAATTCGCGAGATTGCCGATGCGGTCCACCAGGCCGGCGGGCTCGTGTATCTCGACGGCGCCAACATGAACGCGATCCTCGGCATCGCCCGGCCCGGCGATTTCGGCGCCGACATGCAGCATTACAATCCTCACAAAACCTTCAGCGGCCCGCACGGCGGCGGCGGGCCAGGCGCCGGGCCAATTTGCGTGACCGAGAAACTCGCGCCCTATTTGCCGGCGCCGGTGGTCATCAAGACAACTGAACCCTCCCCTGACCCCTCCCTGCAAGGGAGGGAAACCGATCGCTACCACCTTGATTACGATCGTCCGAAATCGATCGGCCGCGTGCGGGCGTTCTTCGGCAACGTCGGCGTTTTGGTGCGGGCTTATTGTTACATCCGCACGCACGGCCCGGACGGCCTGCGCCGCGTGAGCGAAAACGCCGTGCTCAACGCCAACTACCTGCTCAGCCGCGTAAAGCACTGCCTTCCCGTGCCGCAGGGCGATCGCTGCATGCACGAATTCGTCGCCTCGGCCGCCAAAGTGAAAACCGAAAAAGGAATCTCCGCGATGGACCTCGCCAAGCGGCTGTTGGATTTCGGCTTCCACGCGCCAACGGTTTACTTCCCGCTCACCGTGAAAGAATCGATCATGGTCGAGCCGACGGAAACCGAAAGCAAGGAAACGCTCGACGCATTCGCCGATACACTAATCCGCATCATGGAGGAAGACGCCGACCTGTTGCACGACGCGCCGCACACCACGCCAATCAGTCGCCCGGATGAAGTCCGCGCCGCCCGCCAGCCGATGCTCGTCTGGCCGGAGACTTATTGATGACTGCGCGACGAATGAACCATGGTGCATGTATTTTGCCCGTAAAACCGGGCTTCCGTTGGGCGCCCTCGGCCCATTGGCAGCGCAACGGTCAATAGAATGGCATCGCCCGCCGCATCCACGGTGAATCAAACGGGGTTCTTGGTGGGCAGTGTCCATCCTACCGAATGTCGCCTGATCATCGACCCGCCCGCGCCGGGGGCGTGGAACATGGCCGTCGACGAAGCACTCTTGCTCGAAGCGGCCGAGAACGGCACCGCCACGCTTCGGCTCTATCAGTGGGACAAGCCGACTGTTTCGCTCGGCTACTTCCAATGTTACGAAGACCGCCACCAGCACGCCGCCAGCCGCGAGTGTGCCATCGTTCGCCGACAAACGGGTGGCGGCGCGATTTTGCACGACCGCGAACTGACCTACAGCCTGGTCCTTCCCGCCAGCCATCCGCTCGCCGGCCAGAATACGCCGCTGGTCACGGCCGTACATCAGACACTAAGCGATTTAATGACGCCTTGGCTTGCCCAAAGCGGCTCACAATGGCATCTCCAACTAAGAAACGCTCAGTCCGCTTCACGCGACGCAACTGAGCCATTCCTCTGCTTTCAACGTCGCTCCCCTGGCGACCTGTTGTTGGTCAGCACACCGACTCCTGCCAGCAACCAGAACGCGGCCGTTGCCGGCTGGAAGATCCTCGGTAGTGCGCAGCGGCGTCACCGTGGTGCAATCCTCCAGCATGGCAGCTTGATCCTCGAAACTTCGCCTGCCGCGCCGGAGATTCCCGGATTTCGCGATCTCGCCGGTGTTCGCTTGAACTTCGACGAATTGGCGTTCGCTCTGCCGCCACTGGTTGGAAAGGTTCTGCGTCTCCCCATGCGTGGCGCCCGACTTCCCGACGCGATGCGACAATTGTCCACGGCCATCGAAATCAGCAAATACGGCCATCCTGCCTGGACAAAAGGCCGTTAAGCATCACCACCGCAAGGACCGACATAAGGGATAGCAGTCTGTTGAACTGGAAAACGGGCAAAAATCTCTCCACGGAAGAACGGCAGTTGGCTTGCGCAAATGAGCGATTGACAGCTATCCCGGGGGCAGGCGACGATGGTGCATCGCTTAAAACTTGCCACCACCCAAATGGGGCGATATGCTGGAGATAGAGGAACTCTAGAATGCGGCGAGTTTATTGGAGGCCAGTGGTACTTCAACGATGACTTGGTGTTTGGGTGCCATTGCTGGCTTGTCCAACCTTGCCAGATCATGGGTGGACAAGCCAGCCGTGGTACCCATTGATTCAGGCTTGAAGGTCCACTAGATTGTCTCGTAACTTGGTTTGCTCGTTCGTCCGTGGAATTTTGGGGCGCAGCGAAGATGGAGTTAAAGTTAGTCGTCCTGGCAGGTGCCAAACAGGGCACGGAAATCCCCTTGAAAAAGGAAAGGTTCGTCATCGGGCGGGCGAAGGAGTGCGCACTGCGCGCCGGCAGCGAAGCAATCAGCCGGCAACACTGCGTGGTCCAGCGCCGTGACAACCAGTGGACGGTACGCGATCTCGGCAGCCGGAATGGCACCTTTGTCAATGACCAGCGGATTGAAACGGAAACGCCCCTCGAAGCCGGTCAGGAACTCCGCGTTGGGCCATTGCGTTTTCTCGTTGCCCAGCTAGCCAAGGCGGCGGCCAGTGAAGCGGTTCAACCGCTCGAGGCCAAGGCCATCAAGCAACCACCCGTCCGAGACGTGGCAGACGTCGCCCAGCGGACGGCGGACAGGTCGGAGAGCGAGACCACGGAAGACGATGTTTCGTCCTGGCTGCTCGGGACATCCAACACCAGTTCGGAGGCCATGCTGAAGGAGACCCGCGCTCTCCGTATGGAAGAGACAACTTCCTTGAAGCACGTGGCCGCCAAACCGGGAGCGGCGTCCGCCGAGGAATCGACGGTGGATCAGGAATCGTCCCCACCAACCGCGAATGACGCGGCCGAACCGTCCGCGGAACAGAAGAGCGGCTGGGATTGGTTCAAATTAGGCAAAGGCGCCGCCAAGAAAAAAGTCGGCAAACTGCCTCCACGCTCCACCGATGCCCAGAGCAAGGATAGTCGCGAAGCGGCGACCGACATCCTCCGCGGAATGACGCGACGCCACTAGAATTGTCGGTCTTTCCTCGCACGTTCCTGCTACGTAGGATGCAGGGAGCCGTATCTTATGTGACACCACGAACGCGATCTCCCCAGGCTAACCGGACCACCACTCGCGCCTCTTAACCCTTTGCGCCAAGAACTCTACTTTCCATGAACGACGAACGACGAATTTCCAACCGACGCATCGCGGGCCTGTTGGGGCTGGCATTCGACGCCGATGACGGCCACAAACGGATCACTCGCGGAAAAAATTTCTTGCTGGCTGGTGGCTCGGATGAGACTCACACGCTGATGCGTGAAGTGATCGTCAAAGTCAATGAACGCCTTGACGAACGCGGATGCGAGCTTGCCGATGTTACCGTCGACGAACTCCGCGAACTGCTCGACGAGGTGCAGCCGTAGATCAGGCTGACGCGAAATGCCGCTTCCGCCCGTCGTTTCACGCTCCCACGTCGACGAATTCCGCGGCCTGCGGCGAGAAGGAATCACTGTCGGACGTCACTTGGGACTCCACGGCACTGGCTGAACGCTCCGCGAGCGAGAT
>JAKEGR010000015.1 GCA_022615465.1 Planctomycetota bacterium
AATGGTGCATGGCATGGAAGTGAATTGGCCGGGTATCATGGTCCTCATTCAGTATCGTCCCTGATTCTCTGATTCTATGAAAAAACACACGACAGTCCATTGGAGCGCACTTTCTTACGTCGGCGCGTTGTCGCTGCACCTCGGTCTCCTCGGCGCGTTTGCCGGAGATATCTCCTTCCAGCGCGTCGAAGTTGACGCCAACCCGCCGGAGAATCCCTGGTTCAAGATCCTTGGGGACATCACCGGCGACGGCCAACTCGACATCATCATCGGCGGCGCGGGCGGCCCGCTGGTCTGGTGCGCTTACCCGGATTGGACGAAAACCCAGATCGCCGCCCGGGGGTGGGACGGCGTCAACGGCGAAGCGGCCGGCCTGGACGACGACGGCAACACGGCCATGGTCAGCATTGCCTGGGACGAAGACCGCGTCGTACACCTCTGGCGCAACGATGCCATCGTGAAAGCGTCCCGCCAATAACCGCCGACAATGTGAAGGAGAAGAGATGAAATACCCAACAATGATCCTGTTAACCTCCGCCATCGTCCTCGGGCCCGCGGCGACCGCCGCACCCACAACGGCCGGTGTCCACGCCTCTCCTCCGACTGCCATGCCGCCTTTTGTCTCCCACTGGATCGACCGGACTCCCACTTGGCTGACCTCCGTGCATCAAGTGCTCCTGGCTGATCTCGACGGCGACGGCGACCTGGACTGGACCGTGGGCAACGTCCACCGCCAACCAAATCTGTACTGGTACGAATACCAGGGTCCTGAGACCTGGGTGAAGCACTTGATCACGAACGGTCCGGCCATCGACGATGTCTACGGTGGCGCCGCCGCGATTGATGTGAATAGCGACGGAGCGATCGACCTGATCAGCGGTCCGTTCCTCTTCATCAACGGGGGCAAAGGTGAGTCCTGGAAAATGCACAACATCAAGACTTCCGATTCGGGTTGCCACGACCACCAGGCCGTGGACATCAATCGCGACGGGAAACTCGATATCCTCAGCACGAGCGCGAATCAGGGCCGCGTCTGTTGGTACGACGCCCCTGTCGACCCAACCCGGCCATGGGCCGAGCACTATATTGGCAAGGCACCCGAGGGGTATAGCAAGTTCCATGCGTCCACCCACCCCGAAGCCGCGGCCGATCTCGATGGCGATGGCGACATGGATGTGGTCGTTGCCTTAGGGTGGTTCGAGAATGCCGATGGCAAGGGCCTCGTCTGGAAGCCGCATTGGAACAAGCTCGTCGGCGTAGAGGGCACTTACAACATTGGCGTGAAGACCGTCGGCCACGACATGGACGGCGATGGCGACATCGACATTGTCCAATCCGAGTGCGACACCAAGGGCGTGGTGAAGATCGCTTGGCTGGAAAATGACGGCCATGGGAACTTCACCAAGCATATTATCAAGGAGGGGCACAAGGAAGACTACCACACGCTGCAGGTGTTCGACTATGACAACGACGGCGACCTTGATGTACTGACCGCGGTCGGGCCGCTCGCCGACCCTTCGCTTCCCAAGAATGTCCTGCTTTTCGAAAACACGGCAGGGCCTGGCAAGAAACCGGTGTTCACCGAGCACGTGCTCCTCACGTTTCCCGGCGATTTCCCCCATGACCTGTGCGCCGAAGACATCGACCGCGACGGCGACACCGACGTTATCGTCAAGGGTTGGGACAAAGCATCGCCGTTTATCTACCTGGAGAACAAACGGGTGGACGCGGCCAAGAACCTCGCCCGGCCGCCTTGAGGATGTGGGTGTTAGAAATATCCAGTGGGAGGACGCGAACTACCGCACGCTGTCCGCGCGCGGCCAACGGGTCATCCGGGGCTTCTCGATGGGTGGCTTCGGCGCGGCCAAGTTCGCCGAGACGTTCGGCGTCTGCGTGATCTACGACGGCGCGCTGCACACGTGGCCCACGCTCAACAACGCCCATCCGGACATCGTGACGGAAATCCTCAGCGGCAGCGAAAGCGGTGCAACCAGTTCAGCCCGTGGCATTGGACAACGCAGAACGCCGGTTTCCTGCGCACGAACAGGCCGCTTAGCCAGATCGTCGGAGCGCTGACTCAGGCATGGCCGAGCCGGACTTCCAGCCGCCCAGTGAGGCTGAGTCGGAATGCCGTGCGGATCTGGCACGACCGGGGATTCCGTCAGCCACCTGGACTGTTCGTCACTTCAACCCCGCAAGGTCGGCCCCGAAGTTGATGTGATAGGGCTGGCCGTTGAGCACGAGCGCCGGCACCGACTTGACGCCCGCCCGCTCCGCTTCAGCCAGGCGGCATTTGTCTTTGCCCAGGTGGACGATCTCCACAGCGAAGCGCGCAGGGTCCAGCGCCTGGGCGACATTTTGTTCGGCAGCCACACAGACCGGGCAGCCAGCGTGATAGAAAACAGCATTGGTTTTCATGATTCGTTCTTGTTCGTCGGACAGTTCTTCGTTTCCGGCCGCGACATCCTCTCGCGAGCCGTGCTCATCTTGCGGCAAGTGCGGCCGCTGCGAAAGAGGGCACAATCCGGTGACCGGGCACCGAAAAGTAAGCATCGGCAGAGCGGGCGGATTGGCCTAGAGTTCAGCCATGAATCTGGACAAACGCAGATACCTCAGCGTGCGAGAGCGTGCCTCGTACCGCAGCTTGGAAGATGTGATCGGCTGCAAGTGGTCCGCCGCGGTGGTGGCCGCCATCCGCGAGGGCGTGCGGCGGCCAGGCTCGTTGGAGCGGTTCATCCCCGGCATTTCAACCAAGGTGCTCAATGAGCGGCTGCGCAAACTGCTGGCCTATGGTCTGGTGACCCGCGCGGAACTGGCCGGCAGGGTGCCACACGTCGAATATGCACTGACGCCTG
>JAKEGR010000167.1 GCA_022615465.1 Planctomycetota bacterium
AAGTGCTGCGGGAGTGCGATGGTATCCAGATTAAAGCGGCCAGCCGGCTGGGCATCAATCGCAACACGCTTCACAAAAAACTCAAACAATACAGCCTCGATGGCGAGTGAACTGTAGACCAATAGGCGGAGAGACGTCGAACAGGGCCAAACTCCTGTTCTCCGCTTTCTTCCTGTTCCCAACTCCACTGACTGATTCCCATGCTCTCCGGCATCTCAACCATTTGCTTCGCGTCTAGTTATACGATCGCCCTGGTGCTGGAGATCGTCAACCTGAAACTCCGCTTCCCATGGCGACGTCTGGTGTTGATGGCCATGACGGCGGCGGGGTTGCTGGCGCACACCCTGTTCTTGGCATATCGCGCTCAGCAAACCAGTTCCGCGCCACTCTCCAGCCCGGCCGAATGGCTGCTACTCGCGGCCTGGGTGCTCGGTCTGGTCTACCTGGCGGGACTCCTCTATCTGCCACGCGCCGCAATCGGACTGATCCTGCTGCCACTGATCCTCGGCTTGATCGGAGCTTCGCTCGCCGCCAGCCACCAACCGTTCGCGCCCGCACGGGCGTCACGCTTCTGGGGTGACTTGCACGGCTCGGTCCTGCTTATGGGAGCAGTGACCGTCTGCATCGGCTTTGCCGCCGGGATCATGTATCTGGTTCAGGCCCACTGGCTGAAGCACCGCTGGCCACCTTCCGACTGGTTGCGGCTCCCCAGCCTGGAGTGGCTCGAACGAGTGAACACCTATTCGCTGGCTGTCTCCGCTTTTCTCATTGGTCTCGGATTCGCTTCGGGCGTCATCCTCAGTCAAATCATACATCGTGGCCAGGCCGATTACTTCCTATGGACGGATCCGGTCGTGCTGAGCCTTGCCGCGCTGCTGCTCTATCTGGTTGCAGCCGAAATCTTCCGTCTTGTTTACCCAGCCGCCCGCCGCGGACGCAAAGTCGCCTATCTCACCCTCGCTTCGTTCGGGTTCCTGGTCCTGGCATTGGCAGCGATGCTGTTGGCCGACCGCATTCACGGACAATTGGAACAAGGTGCGACTGGCTGTCGAGAGATTTACCAAGGAAACACTGCGACTGCGTCCTTATCGCCCCGTTAGACAACTTGAACTGGGTCGAATCACGAAGCAGCTTTGAACCGAAAGAAACGAACGAATGAATTGCCGATTCCGATGAACCACTCGATCCGTCTCAGCATGGTCGGTTGCAGCCACAGGCAGTCCAGCCTGGCGGTCCGCGAGCGTCTGGCCTTTACGCCGGCGCAAACGCTCGATGCGCTGGCGGCTTGGCACGCGACCCACCCGGATGCCGAAGCGGTGCTCCTCTCCACCTGTAATCGCGTCGAACTGTACGCAGCCACCGAGGATCCGAGCGCGCCTCTCGGACCACAAACCCTGGCGAAACATTTAGCCGATTTCCACAACGTGCCGGTCGAAGAAATCCGCGGCGAGTTGCTGTCGCTCGACGATGAAGAGGTCGTCCGCCACCTGTTCCGTGTCGCCGCCAGCCTCGACAGCATGGTCGTCGGCGAGTCCCAGATTCTCTCGCAAGTCAAACGGGCTTATGAACTCGCACGCGAGATCGGCAGCACCGGCCCGATCACACACGGTTTCTTCCAAGGCGCGATCCGGGTTGCCCGCCGTGTCGCGCGCGAAACCGAACTCCATCGCCACCGTGTGAGCGTCCCCAGCGTGGCCATCGCTGACTTCGCCGCGCGTATCTTTGAGCGGTTCGACGACAAGCGGGTGCTGGTGATCGGAGCGGGCGACATGGCCAACGAAACAATCCACTACCTGCATGCCGCCGGCGCGCGGCAGATCACCGTTCTCAATCGCGATTTCCAGCGGGCCGAGCAACTCGCCAAAGCCTGGCAGGGCCGACCGGCTCCCTGGAGCCAGTTGCTCGAGGAACTCGTGGAGGCCGACCTGGTCGTCAGCACGACCGGCGCCGATCGACCGGTCGTCACGGCCGACGATTACAAGCAACATGTGGACCGACAGCGGCACGAGCGGCCGCTATTCATCTTGGATCTGGCGATGCCTCGCGATTTCGAGCACGCCATCCGCGAGGAGACCGGCGTGTATCTCTATGGGATCGACGACCTCGCCGAGGCCTGCGAGCGAAACCGGAAGGCACGGGCTACACAACTCCCCGGTGCCGAACAGATCGTCGAGGAGGAAACGCGCGCGTTCGGTGCCGAGGTACGTCATCGCGATGCAGGGCCTGTCATCGCCCGTCTCCGCGAGGGCCTTGAATCAGTTCAGGCCGCGGAACTCGACCGCCTCTACCAACGGATGCCCCATCTCGACGAACGCGCTAGACAAGAAATCCGCCAGTTTGCCGACCGACTGATCGGCAAGATACTCCATCCCCCGTTGGAGTCGCTCCGCGACGAGTCACTCAACGGCTCCCCTCACCGACTCCTCGAAGCGCTCCAGCGACTCTTCCAACTGAAAGACTAGCTGTCTAAGGACGCGACTCACTTGTCATCCTCGAACTCTTC
>JAKEGR010000168.1 GCA_022615465.1 Planctomycetota bacterium
ATATAATGCTCAAATGGCGGAGCAAGTGAAGAACGATACGCTGCCGCCCGGTTCCATGATTCCGTGAGCGATCATCCGGCCGTGCGTTGCCCAAAGGATCGCGCCACCACTTCGGGAGCAAATCGCCCAAATTGGAACTCGCGACCAGTATCGAGGTTGACCAGTGTGATCATGGCCGGGCTGAACAGCAACGGATCGATGCGATAGAAGTCACCCTGGTAACGGGCAAAGATGTCGGCGAAGGGTCGGCCGTAGTCGGGCGATGCGCTGCTGGGCACGCGCGGGCCAATTTCCTCGAGGGATGCATCGTCGCCGCGGACCCAGAGTGTCGCCTCACCACCGTAGAGGATCGCGTCATTGGTCCAACCAATGGCAGCAAGGTCGTCTCTGGCCACGGGAGGCAGCGGTGCCACGCCCCAGCCGCGTTCCACGCGCGCGAGGTCGAACTGCAATTCGCGCAGCTTGTGGAGCGCGGTTTCCATGCTGCGGGCGACGATCTGCAGCGTGCCGGCTGAACTCGCCGTGCGGGCCACAAGCAGCGAGAGTCGATCGGGGGCAATGCGGCATTGTTCGGCTAGGTTGCTACACACGCTTTCGGTTGGTAGCGTGGCGGTTTCCAAGACACCGACGCAGCGATCGACTGTTTCGCGGTGACCGATGTCATCGAACAGAGGCTCACGTCCGGCGGCAGCCCGCATCGGGCCGGAACCCATGCCGAAGAAGTTTTCGCCCTTTACTTCCCATCCGGCGTATTGTGAGGCCATGCAGGCGGCAACAGGGTGGTCGGTGGCAACTTCAACCGCCGGCCCGAGCCAAATCGAAGGCTTCGAAGTGACGAGTGAAACCCGTCCAAGCCCTGCCAGACAGATTTCCGCCAAGCGCCGGCCGGCTTCGTCGCAGCCGACGGCCTCAACGCCGCAGTCGATCATCCGTGTGCCGCAGGTGTAGTTGTGGACGGCAAGTTGCAGCCGGCCCGCGTCAGCTGCCATCCCGTCGCAGAGTCCAACGGCGAGCTCGTTGAGAGAAAGCATGGTGAGATTGTACGGCAGGCCGGACGCGCAAGCGACCCGTCAATGGCTTTCCAGCAATTCGCAGAGGTCGCCACGAATCCGGACCAAATTCAACGGGAAACAACAGGGAAGAGCGGGCGCTGGTCTGGTGCCCAACGGAAGGCCGGTATTACGGGCACAATGCACGCACCGTGGTTCATTTGTCGCGCAGTCATCAATAACACCTCTTGCTCTCTCGCTCCTGTTCGCCCCTTAGAATTCGGCCGCCGTGGCGAACGTATCGCTGGGGGGCAACTGGGACGGCCGGACAAGAATGAGTTTCTGCTGCCGTCCCTCGGCAGCTTCGACCGTGTGGAAATAGTGGCCGAGCCGGCTGGCCGCATCGGGGAGGCTCAGAAGCACCAGCATCTCCCCAGGCGCAAGCTTGACGGTCATCCGCAGACGCTCAAAAACCTCGCGGTCGCGTAGGGGAGCCGTTCGGAGAACGCCTTCTTCGCCGCTGGTCCAACGGATTTGAGCAGGACCGTAGTGCAATTCCGGGGTTAGCTCCAGAACCACCATGCGGTCAGGCTGCGGATCGACCTTCAAGGCGTAGATGGCCTGAACATCGTGGTACGTGCGACCCCGTAACTCGCCTTGGTCGCTTACCAGCAGTGGCATGGAGGGGCAGACCTCCGATGCCTGAATCTCGGTGCGCTGATTGCGGCGGAGTTGTTGGATGCGTCCGCGCACGGTTGGCTCCACGAGGAGATCGAGCGGCTGCGGGCTGCCAGGTTTGGGAGCGTCGGCCGACTCCGCTTCGCCCATGCGGAGCGCGCGGGCGATCGCGGCTGGCGGCGCGCCGCCGATCACTCCCGCGCGAAAACCATTGTCGGCCAGTGCCCGCTTCGTCGCTGGCTCAATTTGCGTTTCGTCGATCTCCTGCCAGACCTCTTCGTTGAGTTGCTGGTCAGCCAGCGGAAACCGGACCCAGATGATTTCCATCGTCACGCTGTCAGAGGAGGAGCGAGCCGGCTGCAACGGCGAACGTCCCGCCAATCGGTCTGGATCGTGCAGCAGACGACAGCCGACAACGAGCAGCATCGACATTGCCGCAACGAGTTGGAGACGCATTCGCATGTCGCACGACCCCGTCCGGCAGAAGAGACGCGCCCCGCCGCACAATGAGACCGAATTGGTGGCCGTGGAGGATAGAGAAAGCCGCTGCGAAGGTCAATGCAAGCCGAATTCCGACCGAAGTGCTATCACGCCGCATGGATGGGCAGGAGTTTAGGTGCCGGCACATGGGTGCCGTACACGCCGCCGTATTCCTCGGCCAATTCATGGAAGTTCTTCTCCAAAAAGGCATAGATCGGATGGGGCGGTTCGAGCGAGAGCCATTCTTGAGCCATCTCCTCGATCGTGATCTCGTACTTACGGTGGGATGCGCCGTGTGCATAACAGCGGCCGGCGTGACGGCGCAGATCCCCATCGAATTGCGGGCTGATGTGCCACAGTTCGTGAACGATGGTTGCTATCTTTGCCGCGAACGCGTGATCGAGAAATCGCGGCAAATAGAAATTGAGGATGTACAGGTACTCGCGGCCCATCGCATCGACGACCGATTGACAAACATAGGTGGTCCCATCGCGCGTGACCGACTTCGCCCCGGCTTCAAACCGCAGGGGCGTCAGCGAAGCCTGCCTGCCATGGGCAACGCGTTTTCGTGTCTGGCACAAGCCGATCGCCACGCGATCGAGTTCGATGTGTGCGAATTCCGGCAGGCGACCCACCATGTCGACGCACACACGCCGCATGGCCGTGGTGAAATCGAAGCCGCCGGATGTGTGACTCACTGAGCATCCTGCCGAGATAAGACCCCAGTCGCACCTTGATATCTGGTCGGGGCGACGTCCTGCCAGGGAAAATCGCTAAGAGGAGATCGTGTCTTCAAAGGCCGGCCGGACACTCCGCTCTGTAACGCGGTCGCGAACGCCCACCAACTCTAGAATTGCCCGCGTCCCGGCGTCGCCCAACCGCGGCTTGGCCAGCCGAAGGATGCGTGTGTAACCGCCGGGACGATCGACAAATCGCTCGGCAACCACGTCGAACAAGACGCGCATTGCCTGCTTGTTGCCCAGCAAACGCAGACACCGGCGACGAGCGGCCACGGACGGGGCCATCGCGGCGTTCCACTGCTGCCAACGTTCGCTTTGTCGCCAGGATTGATACGAATCGCTGCCGCGATCCGCGTCGGTGCCATATTCGCGGGCTGATTCCTCGGCCGCGAGCGACCTGCAGGCCAGCGTGATGCACTTCTCCACCAGCGGGCGGACTTCCTTGGCTTTGCTCACCGTCGTGATAATGCGGCCTTTGACCTTGGGCGCATTATTGTCGTATTCCGCATCGCGCTCCGTCAGGAACAACGCGCTCGCCAAACTGCGCAACAAGGCTCGCTGATGCTTTGGATTGCGACCGAGTTTCCGGCCGCGTCGACGATGTCTCATGATCACACCACGTTTTCTGCTTGTGCGAACCGCTTCGGCCCAAAGCCGAGCAAGCTCAACCACCACTTCCCAATTTCTCTAGTCGTTCACACTCCGGCTCCCGCGCCCAATCGCATGCCGAGTTGCAGTCCCAGCAGGCGCAGCTTCTGTTGCACTTCGGTAAGTGTCGTTTCGCCAAAGTTGCGGACCTCCATGAGCTGATCTTCGGAGCGGACGATGAGGTCGCGGACGGTCATAATGTTCTCCGCCTCGAGACAGTTGCTGGCACGCACAGACAAATTCAACTCCGAGATGTTCATGCTGAGCCGCGTGTCCAACGAGGCATCCACGCCACTGACGGGTTCGCGCGCCGGCGAGCGAACCTGCGGACCAAGTTCGACGTACTGCACGAACGGATTGAGATGCTTGCGGAGGATTCGCGCGGCCTCGACCAGCGCCAGTTCGGGCGAGACCGAACCGTTCGTCCAAATCTCCAGGATCAACTTGTCGTAATTGGTTTTCTGGCCTACGCGAGTCTCCTCGATGCTGTAACGCATCCGCACCACTGGGCTGAAGACCGCGTCGATCGGAATGATGCCGATTTCCTGGCCATGTTCGCTGTGCTCGGTGGCGGGGATGTAGCCCCGGCCGTTCTCGACGACCATTTCCACGACAAACGGCACATTGTCGGTGAGCGTCGCCAGGACGAGATCCTTGTTGATGATCTCGACGGCTTCGTCGGTTTCGATGTCCGCGGCAGTGACCGGGCCAGCTGTGTTCTTTTCGATGCGCAGAACCCGAGTCGATTCGCTATGGTTTTTTACCACGAGCGACTTCACGTTCAAGACGATATCGGTTACGTCCTCATACACGCCGCGAATCGTGGTGAACTCGTGCTGAGCGTTGTGAACCTTGATTTGCGTGACGGCGCTTCCCTCGAGACTGGAAAGTAAAACGCGGCGCAGGCCGTTGCCGACAGTCGAACCGAACCCACGCTCAAATGGCTCGGCCACGAACTTTCCATAGGTCGGGGTCAGCGTCGCCGAATCGCAGGTTACTACGTTGGGCAGCTCTAATCCACGCCATCGGATGTGCATGATTGATCTCCACGAACTAAAACTGCTCTGAAAACAAAAAATTGATTCGAGTGATTGGTCCTTGAATACGATCGCTCCGGAGTGCAACCGAGCAGGCATCGCGCCGGACTAAATTCTCAACACCGACCTATCACCCCACCTACTAACCTCGCTATCGCGAACAGAGCTCCACGATCAACTGGGTTTGCACTGGAATCGACACGTCCTCCGCGGCGGGCAAACGACTGACGATCCCTTCCGGAATTCCAGAGTCGCTCCGGGAGAGGAAATCCGGAGCGGTACGAGCACTCTCGGCTAGTGCGGCCCGCACCAGATCGAGACTTTTTGCCCGGTTCTTCGCCCGGATCACGTCACCAATGCGTACTTCATAGCTCGGAACATCAACTCGCTGGCCGTTCACCGTAATATGGCCATGGCGGATAACCTGCCGGGCCTGGGCGCGACTCTGGCTAAAGCCGAGCCGGTGAACGATATTATCCAGCCGACGCTCGAGGAACGTCATCAGGGAGCTGCCGGTATTCCCTTTCGTCTTGGTCGCCTTCTGAAAATAACGACGAAACTGGCGCTCGAGGACGCCGTAATAGTGCTTTACCTTTTGCTTCTCTCGCAAATGCTGGCCGTAATCGGTCAACTTCCCGCGGCGAGCATGCTGCATGCCTGGAGGCGCCTGACGGCGTTCGACGGCGCACCGGGGCGTGTCGCATCGAGTTCCCTTAAGGAACAACTTCATTCCATCGCGGCGACAAAGCCGGCATACTGGTCCAGTGTAACGTGCCATTGGTTGCGATTATCTGTTGGTAGTTCTGGGAGATTCGCGTAACTGTGCGTGAAAACCTGTTGAACAGGGGGCGATGCATGTCGTCCTCTCCGGACATGCGCCTCCGCCCCACCACCTACACTCTCCGCTTCTTGCGGGGTCGGCAGCCGTTGTGGGGCATGGGGGTAATGTCCTCGATGGATTTGACCCTCAGCCCGGCTGCCTCCAAGGCCGTGATTGCGCTTTCGCGTCCACTGCCTGGGCCTTTTACTTTGACTTCCACTTCCTTGACGCCGTGCTTCTTCGCCTTGTCGGCCGCCTGCTGGGCAGCCATTTGACCGGCAAAGGGCGTGCTCTTGCGGCTTCCCTTGAAGCCGCTCGTGCCGGCACTCGCCCAACATAGGGTTTCGCCCTTGGTATCGGTAATGGTCACCGTGGTGTTGTTAAACGTCGAGCGGATGTAAGCGATGCCTACCGCGACATTGCGGCGCACCTTCTTTTTCGTCTTAGCTTTTCCCATAAACGATTGGTCTTTCAATAAATCCAAGTCGCCGCCGCCAAGAGGCGGCAGCCACTATCGCAAATCCTTCACGCCCTTCTTTCCAGCCACGGTCTTCTTGGGCCCCTTGCGTGTACGCGCGTTTGTCCGCGTGCGCTGCCCGCGAACCGGCAGGCCTCGACGATGGCGGACGCCGCGATAACAAGCGATGTCCCGCAACCGAGAAATGTTCTGGTTGACTTGCCGGCGAAGTTGGCCTTCGACCACATAATCCTTGTCCAAGAGGGCGGCCAACCGAGCGACTTCGTCCTCGCCCATTTCACGGGCATGAACTTGGGGATCGATTCCGGCCTTGTGACACAACTCACGAGCCGTCTTGTGGCCAACGCCATATAAGTACGTCAGCGCGATCACGGTCGGCTTGTCATTTGGAATATCAACGCCCAACAAACGCGGCATCTTGATTGACTCCCTAATCATTCCCGCCAGCGGACACGATTGACGGGCCCGTTGCGACGGGTTGGCGAACTGCTACCCCTGCCGCTGCTTATGGCGTGGATTGCTACACACCACGAACACGACCCCGCGCCTGCGGACGATCTTGCACTTGTCACAAACTCGCTTGACGCTGGTTCGAACTTTCATCACAACACTCGACACGACTGGGGGTGGCGGACCAACGCCCGGGGCAACCGATTGGCGGTAAACGCCTGAGTATACTGGCAGGGCAGGCCAGCCGGCAAGGGGTGATCAACGGCAGATGCCCGAAACTTTCTGGCGGCGTTCGCAGGCTGTTGAAAAAGGGGACTGGATCGCGGAACACTTGAAGAATCCCCTCAGTTTCACGTGGTCGCGCGTCGTGCGGCCCCCTTTTTCAACGCGGGACGCAAGGGGGGTTTTCCAGGGCATTCGCCATTGGCCGCTCCGTTCCGGGCTGTCCAACGCGGCGACGGGGGTCGATCGCAAGCGGCGGCCGCGGCCTTTTCAGTCGGCCAACGACCAAGTTGGCACTGGGCCTCGGTTGGGCCTCTGAGCCTTACTCCGCCTGCGACATCTGCTTGAGAAAATCGCCCTGCAGTTGCCCGAGTTCGCCGAAATGCGCGCGAAACTCCTCGAGTCTCGTTTGCGGGCTGTCTTCCGCGAACGGCGGCTTGGCGGCCAGCATCTTCAAATAGGCTGTGTATTTGTCGGGCTGGTACTTGATCAAATAGTAATTGAGCGCCCAGGCATCGGCATAAGCATCCACCGCACGCCGCGGATCCCGAAAACGGTCGTCGTTGGCCAACATGCCGGCAAGCTGGCCGGACGACTGCCAATGATCCAGGTTCTGCTGAAAAGTCTCCAGCCGAGGATAATTCACGCGGCCGATCCCCCGCCAGCCCCGCGTGCTGGCCAGGTCCGGCGCCTCGAAATACACGGCCATCCCTTCGCACAGCCACAGCGGGATGTCGGCAAACCGCGTTTGCAGACCGCAGTTGAAAGCGATCTGGTGCGTCGCCTCGTGGACGATCGTCGCCACCAGCGGCACCGCGGCCGGCTGCGAGAGCATCTGGTTGATTTCCCGCGTCGAACCGCGGCGGCTGCCCGGGCCGCGAACCGCTTCCGTGCCAGTCAGATCAAACATGTTCACGCGGTTCGAACGCAGGCTGTAAAAGCCGATGATGCCGCCCGTGCCGCCGGGCAAGTCGTCGCGGCTGGCGGCGTTGTATAGCGCGCGGTCGGCAAACACCATCACGGCCAGCGGAAACTCCGGCTCGTGCAACTCGAAGCCCTGGTGCTGCCAGTAATTGGTGAACGCCTTGTACAACCGTTCCAGCAGCGAGCTGGTCCACTGGGCGTATTCGCGCGACGTGTTGTAGCAGACGACGTAGTGCGGCGTCTGGTGGATGCGGAAGCCGCCAGGCATCTCGGCCACGAGCCGCTCGGCCAGCGCCTCGGACGTGATGGGCGTGAACGGTTTGTCGAGTTGCTGGCGGCTGACGATGTTGCTGCCCTCGATGGTCCACTGGATGCCCTCGTCGTTTTGCAGAACCACGCCGCCGTCGGATGCCTCGATGACAAGTCGGCCGGTAAGCTCCTCGAGCTTGCCATCGCGGCGGAAGGCGACTTCTTCCACGCGTTCGACGGGCTGCGGCGGTTTCGTCGTCGTGCTTCGCTCAGCCAACGCGGCCAGCGCGCCGCCGAGGGCGAATAGCATCCATAGCGCTGACCGGTGGACTATTTGTGCTCGTACCGACATCGTAGGCATTGGGGGAAAGCGGACGGGACCATCACTCCATTGTACTGTATGTCACGAACAGGACGCAGGTGATGTGTTTCCCCCGGCCGGCCCGCTTGGGCGGACTTGGCGGCGTGGCCAAGGGCCGACTCAAGATGGGCTGGCCATGCAGAGAATCACTTCGGCAGTGGGAAAACGAGCACTGACTCATTGGACCAAGGCCAATAGTAGGAACCGCCTCGCAGTACGTAGACTGTTTCTTTCACTTCTTTCGGCTCGCCGTCAGAAGCGGCGTTGGTGGGATCGGATCGTCTACGCTCCTCCCTTACTAGTCGCTCGTCGCCCGGACCAACACTGAACAAGAGCGGCGTGCGAGATGGGATCGTCCCGGAAGAGTCGTAAAC
>JAKEGR010000169.1 GCA_022615465.1 Planctomycetota bacterium
AATGGAAATAGGCTCGCATTCAGCGTCGCAGTGGCTCGTCGGCGTCGTGAGCCGCAGGCATCGCAGCAAGCTCGTTTCCGCGAAGATGCTCGCCATGTGTCTGCCGCCGGTAAGTGCAGCCACCGACGTCGAGGATCGCGCGAACTGCACGATCGAGTTGACCCGACTGGCCGCGGCTTTGGCCGTGTACCGTGCCGAGCATGGCGCGTATCCGGAGAAGCTCGACGAGTTGGCGCCCGGCGTCCTCGGCGAGTTGCCGGTCGATCTCTACAACGCCAAGCCATTCGTCTACAAGCGTACCGACGACGGCTACTTGCTCTACAGCGCCGGCGAAAACGGCACGGACGACGGCGGCAGCCACGAACAATGGGAAATCCTCGAAGGTCGGAGTCTGAATGATCTCGACGATGCCGAGGCGGAGAAACTGCGGCCAAAAATCCCCGCGGGCACCGACGACATTTCCATCCGCGTCCCGCGACCGCCGTTTGCGCTGCCAAAGCGGCCGGCGTCTCCTTCGCCGTGACTGCCAACCGATCATGCAAACAAATGGCGGGGTTGCTGCGTAAGATAGGCACGGCTGCCTGTGTGCCGTCCGTTTACTCTTTGGCCCCACGGGCGATATGCTGGCGTAACACTACGATGGAACTGGGGGTCTGACCACTGACCTATCAACGCCTTTTCCACGACGCCGGTTTGCGGCAATCAGCCGGTCGGAGGCGGCTGCGCGGCCTGATTCGCCGCTGCGCGGTCGTTTTCCCGGGCATTCTAGGGGCATTGATTGCCCTCGCTGGCCGCGTCCATGCCGGCGGCGGGCCGGAAAACGTGGCGCTCTTGGTAAACGTCAACAGCGACAGTTCCAAGACAATCGCCAACCACTACATTCAGTTGCGAAAAATTCCGGCAAAAAACATCGTCTATGTCGATTGGAAGGGGGGCCTCGAGCGATGTGAGGGAATTGCTCTACGTGACGAAATCCTCGCCCCGGCATTGAAAACGCTCCAAGACCGCGGGCTGTCGCAACAGATCGACTACGTGGTTTATTCGAGTGATTTCCCTTGGCGGGTCGAGCTGAAGTCGTTCTATCCCGATGAGAAGTTTCCGCCGACCTTCCGCCCGGCCGGTGCAATTACCGGCCTGACCTACTTGACGCCGCTCGTGATGACCAAAAATCCAGCGGTGGTCATGCCGAACGTGAACTGGTACGTTCCCCAGCCCAACTCGGAAAACCTGGATCAATGCAGGCAAATTGGCAGTGTGCCATCGCGGGCCTTTCGGTTCCGCTATATGTGGGGAAAGGACGGCAAGCACACGACGGGCGCAACTCTCGGACAGCGTTATTTCCTCTCGACGATGCTCGGGGTGACGCAAGGCCGAGGGAATACGGTCGACGAGATTCTCTCGTATCTGCGACGATCGGTCGCGGCGGACGGACACCGACCGGACGGCACGATTTATTTCATGATGAACAAGGATGTTCGCAGCGTGACGCGCCACGCTTGTTTTGACGAAGTTGCCACCCAACTTAATGCGATGGGAGTCCGGGCGAGGCTGATGCAAGGAACCGCCCCCAAGGGGGCGCACGATATCATCGGTCTCATGACGGGGACATCGCAGATTGATTTGCAGGCAGCGGGAATCAAGATTCTTCCCGGTGCGATTTGCGATCATCTGACCAGCCAGGGCGGTGTGTTGATGAAAGACATCGCCGGACAGATGTCCCTCACGGAATTCCTCAAGTTGGGTGCGGCAGGGGCAAGCGGGACGGTGGTCGAACCGTACGCGATTCAAGCCAAATTTCCGCTTCCTTCGATCCAACTGCATTACGCACGAGGTTGCTCGTTGGCCGAGGCGTTTTATCAATCGATCGCCGGACCCAGCCAACTGTTGATTGTCGGCGACCCGCTTTGCCAACCGTGGGCGGTCTTCCCCACGGTGGAACTGCCGGGGATTGCACCAGGACAACTTGTCACGGGCAGCCTGCCCATCGCCCCGAAAGCGAGTGCCGGCGTGGGTCTGTTGGAGCTGTTTGTCGATGGGCGGGTCGTGGCTCGGATGCTCCCCGGCAAGACCATCTCGCTGGACACAACGAAGCTGCCCGACGGCTACCACGAGTTGCGAGTGGTCGGCACGAAGGCCTCGGCAATCGAAACGCAAGGCCGCGTGATTGTGCCAATCACCGTGGGTAACCACGAAGGGACGCTGGAATTCAAGGTGACCCCGGAAACTCGTGTTTCGAGTCTGGACAAGCTGCGCTGCACCGTGCGGCAGCCGGGAGCCAGCGCAATCATCATCCGCCAGAACGATCGTGAACTTGCTCGCATTGACGGGGCGGAGGGGGAAGCAGAGATTGCGGCCGTGAAGCCTGGTCGCGGGCCGGTCGTCCTGCAAGCATTCAGCGAGGGGGAAGTGCCGGCAGTCTCGGCCCCGGTGTCCATTGAAGTGCAGTGATCCCGCGGCCAGATGCAAATCGGGCCCGGCCGCGCGCCGCGTGGCGGGCGGAGACGATCCATGTGTGAGCGTCACGATTGTGGTTAATTTGGGTAAGTTTTCCAGAAGGCTTCCCACTGTCCGGTCTGGCTGAGGTAGAGGGCGCGAAGGTGGCAGACGGC
>JAKEGR010000170.1 GCA_022615465.1 Planctomycetota bacterium
ATCGTACCAGAGCCGGGGACGACCGCTCGCCGCTGAGCCATCGTCTTCCACGGGTTTCAAGTACGCCGTGCCCCAGTACAGAATCGCGTTCGCGCCGTGAATGATTGCGTCGTAGGCCATGAATCGCGACTCGGCCCAAGTCGGCCGCCGCCCGATGCCGACGGCGGCTCCGACCTCATTCGGCTTCTCCCACAAATCGCGCCAGCCGAAGCCTTGCAGCACCATCGCGCAGGCTTTTCCCGTGGCGGCCTGTTGCATCCGCTCGGTGTACGCCCCCACCGAAGTCAGGCCCAGGTCGAGCAGATCGCTGTGGCCCACGTTCAGGTTGGGGGGTGCCGGGTAAATGTCGCAGCCGACCATGTCCGCCTCGCGATTGTAAAGGCGCAGGTCGTCGAGCGAATTGCGGGGCGCGTGGTTCAGCCAGACGACATGCCGGGAGTCAACCTCTCGCAGCGCGCGGATGCCGGCAGTGATGCCATCGCCGCTCTTGCGGACCCGCGCCGGGGCATCGTCAATGCGAACCGAGCCGCTGGGTGCGGGTTGGTTCGCTTTCCGCCAGAACTCGGCGCGCACCTGTTCAAACCTGGCATAAAGGCCGCGACCGAATAAGTCTCGGGCGAGGCGGCTCAGCGATTCGAGTTCCGCTTTTCCCTGCGCCGTCGCTCGCATCGTCTCAAGCTCCGGCCAGATTCGCTCCGTGGTCAACCACCAGTTGTTCCAGAGAATTTCGTCCGGACCTTCCCAGACCAACAGCGCCGGGTGATTCGCCACTCGCCGCACCGTCTCCGTGAGTTGTTGCCGCCGGTTGGCGGTATCCTCGCTCAAATCCAGCGAGCCACCCACGTTCACCCACGCCAGGGCGCCGAGGCGATGGACGCGATCCAGTTCGGCAACCTGGGGGGCGCATTGAATCAGGTTGAATCCGGCCTCGACCGCTTCCTTAAGCACCGCGTCATCCTTCGGGTTCTCGTAGAGGCCAAGAATGAAACGCGGCTTGCCGTTGACCATCAGCATCCGCTCCTTGTTCAACAATGCTTCCGTGTCGCCGAAAGCGGGCGCAACCGAAAGTGCCGCGGCGACCAGAATCAGGATCGTCAACACGCCCAAGGACCTTCTTTTCGGGGACGGGTTGATTGGTGGCAAACGAAATGAAAAGCGTTCCAATAGTGTAATCATGGCTTTCTCTGCCGGGTTACCGCTTGCACTGCTTGAACTTGATGGACATGATCAACGTTCGCGTGGATCTGCATGGTAGCCCACCCAAACGTAACAGGCACTCGTCCCCATGGTAGCGGACCCCCTACCACCGAACAATGATCGGCCCACAGATGCCGCGCCCTCGCCACTGCGCAGTGTTCACACGACGAACTTTCCGGCGATTCTCGATCAGCTTGGAAGCTCGCTCGTGGTGACAACGTATCAGGCCGGCAAACTGGTCATGGTGCGTTCTGATCACGGTGTGATCAACACCCACTTCCGCGCGTTCAACAAGCCGATGGGGTTGGCCGTCGGGCGCGACCGACTGGCGATTGGCGCTGCCGTGGACATCTGGGAATTTCGCAACGTGCCGGCCGTGGCAGCCAGGCTCGATTCGCCCGGCAAGCATGATGCCTGCTACCTGCCCCGCTCGGCCCATGTGACGGGCGACGTGCAGATTCACGAAATGGCCTACGTCGGCGACGATCTGTGGTTCGTCAACACGCGGTTCTCGTGTCTGGCCACGCTTGATCCGGATTACAGCTTCGCGCCGATGTGGCGGCCAACATTCATCTCGCATCTCACCCCCGACGATCGCTGCCACCTGAACGGCCTCGGTCTGGTGGGCGGCCGGCCGCGATGGGTGACGGCCCTCGGCGAAACCGATGCGGCCGGCGGCTGGCGCGAAAACAAGAAACGCGGCGGCATCTTGATCGACATGGAGTCGAACGAGATCGTGGCACGGGGCCTGTCGATGCCCCATTCGCCCCGCTGGCACGGCAACCGGCTGTGGCTGCTCGAATCGGGCACCGGCAGCCTGGGCTACGTAGCTCTCGATACGGGCCGTTATGAGCCAATCGTCCACCTCGACGGTTTTACCCGGGGCTTGGATATGGTCGGCAACCTGGCGTTTGTCGGCCTGTCTCAGGTCCGCGAGACCGCGATTTTCAGCGACATCCAAATCACCGAGCGACTCCAGGAAACCGAACGCACTTGTGGCGTCTGGGTGATCGACATCGAGCGCGGTCATGTGATCGCGTTCTTGAAATTCGAGGAAACGGTGCAGGAAATTTTCGCGGTGGCCCTGCTGCCCGGGATGAGGTTCCCCGACCTGATCAACGACCATGCCGAACTGGTTGGCAGTTCGTTCGTGCTGCCGGACGCGGCCCTGCGCGACGTTCCGGCGGAATTGCGGGCGGGGGGATAGGCACACGCTGCTTTGCATCAGACAATGATCGGCAGAGTCTTACTGTGTATGATGCGCGCGTCGTGCGCGCATATTGTTGATCGACAGGCCGTGTAGGGAACGGCCTCTGTGCCGTTCCGTAATTCACGGAACGCCAGGGACGGCGTTCCCTACATTTTGGTTGCGGCCGCAGGC
>JAKEGR010000171.1 GCA_022615465.1 Planctomycetota bacterium
ATCATGTAACAGCCCATCAACACTTGACAGGCCCCTACATAGCTGAACCCAGAGCGGGGAGCCGACCCGCTTCGCGGGTGCCCAGGCACGGAGTGCGGCGTGCGGCGTGCAAAGTGCCGAACGGCATCGCCCTGCCGCGTCGTGTCGTGTCGTGTCGTATCCATGATTGTGTTCCTTGTGAAACTGCGAGGCTGGCCCAATCCCGAAGGGATTGAATCATTCAGCCCAGGGTTGGTCGGCTCGGCGACCTACCCTGGGTCAGTAAGCCGCACCGCGTTCTGTTTACCCTGACAGGGTTGCATCGGGTGCAAAATGGATGCAACCCTGTCAGGGTTGTGTGATGATATTTCGATCCGTGGACCCAGGGTAGCGGCTGCGCCGCAACCCTGGGCTGAACGATTGAATCCCATTGGGATTCGCATGCCTTTACGCGAGACTCTCGTTTCATTTTCGGTTTCTTGCTTCCCGCTCCCTGCTCTTACTTGCTGAGCCCCTCGATCAGTTTCACGAGGGGAACGAATAGCGCGATCACGATAAACCCGACCGCCCCGCCCAGGAACAAAATCAAGAGCGGCTCCATCAGCTTGGTGAGGCCTTCGGTCAGCACGGCCACTTCTTCGTCGTAGGTGTCGGCCACCTTGTAGAGCATCGTATCCAGTTCGCCCGTTTCCTCGCCAACGTCGACCATGTTCACCACGATGTCGTCGACAATCCGCTGCTTGTATTTCAACATGTAGATCAACAGGCCGATCGGCCCGCCGATGAAGCAGAACCAGAAGAACGCGGCCATGGGGTGGAACCCGGGCACCGAGTGCTCCTTCATCGGCTTGGCGATCGCCTCGCCCTCGCGAATCGCCTCGGTGACTTTCGTATACAGCCGCTCGAAGGTGGCGTTACCGGCCGTGTCGCGCGTGATGTTCAGCGCCTCGAGAATGGGCACGCCGCTGGCCACCAGGGTGCCGAGGGTCCGCGTGGTGCGGGCCAAAATGTTCTTTTCGATCAATGGGCCGAAGATCGGCACCTTGAGGACGAACTGGTCCCAGCCGATGCGTCCGTGCTTGAACTTGCGGATCAACTTGATCGTGAGCCAAATGCTGATCGGAATGCCCGGGATCAAATACCAATACGTGACACACCAGTTCGACAGGGCGACGAGCATCAACGTCATCGGCGGCAGTTCGAGATCGAACTCCGCGAAGATTTTCTCGAACTCGGGCACGATCTTGATCATGATGAACGTCAAAATGCTCACGGCGACCGAGACGACGACGATCGGGTAGATCATCGCGCTTTTGACTTTGCGTTTGAGCGATTCGGCCCGTTCTTGGAAGTCGGCCAGGCGTTGCAGGATCAGCTCCAGCGCGCCGCCCGCCTCGCCCGCCTTGATCATGTTCACGTAGAGACGGTTGAAGCACTTTGGGCTTTTGGCCATCGCTTCGGAGAGCGTGGAGCCGGCTTCGATTTCGTCGCAGGTGTCTTCCAGCGAGTTTTTCAGACGTCCCGGTTTGGATTGCCCTGCGAGAATTCGCAGGCTGCGAAGAATGGGCAGGCCGGCGTCCTGCAAAATCGAAAGCTGCCGGGTGAACGCAGTCAACTCACGCGATTTCACGCCCCCGAATACGAAGCCGCGCTTCTTCTTGCCGCCCGCGGCAGCGGCAGCCTTCTTGCGGCTCTTCTTGGCCGTGATCTTGGTGACGAAGTAGCCCATCTGGCGGATCGTCGCCTGGGCTTCTTCTTCGGTCGGCGCTTCGATCACGTCACGGATCTCGGCACCGGTCGCATCCATCGCCTCGAATTGAAAGGTTGGCATGGTGATGGTCCTGGCTGTTCGCTTTTAGCCTTTCGCTGTTAGCCAGAGACGCCCCTGCGTGGCCAAAAGCTAACGGCCAAAAAAGCTTCTCCTACGCTTCCAACATGGTCTCCCGCACCACTTCTTCCGGCGTGGTGACGCCGGCAAAGCAGGCTGTGATCCCCGATTCGCGAAGCGAAATCATGCCGTTCTGGCAGGCCAACTGGCGAAGCTCGTCGGCCTGGGCGTTGGCCATGATCTTGTCTCGCATCGCGTTGTTCATAATCATCAGTTCGAACAGGCCCACTCGACCCTTGTAGCCCGTGTTGTTGCACAATTCGCAGCCTGTTCCGCGATAGAACCGTTTGCCGCGGATATCGTCGGAAGTCAGTTGCAGATCATCGAAAATCTCCCGAGCGGGTGTGTACTCCTCGCGGCACTGCGGACATACCTTCCGAACCAGCCGCTGGGCCAGGATCGCTTCCACCGTGGCCGTGATCAAGAACGTCGGCACTCCCATGTCCTTGAGTCGCGTAATCGTGCTCGGCGCGTCGTTCGTGTGCAGCGTGCTGAACACCAGGTGGCCCGTGAGCGACGCCTGCACGGCAATCTCAGCCGTCTCCAGGTCACGAATCTCACCGACCAGAATGATGTCCGGATCCTGCCGCAGAATGGATCGCAAAACATGAGCAAACGAATTGCCGATCGAGGCGTCGATCGGCACCTGAACGATGCCATCCATGTCGTATTCGACGGGTTCTTCCGTCGTAATCAGCTTGTCCTCCACGCTGTTCAGTTCATTCAGCGCGGAATAGAGCGTCGTCGTCTTGCCCGAGCCGGTGGGACCGGTCACGAGCACGATCCCGTTCGGCCGGGTGATCACTTCGCGGAATTTGTCCAGCGTCTCCTGGCTCAAGCCAACCTTGGCCAAATCGAGTGAAACGACCGATCGATCGAGCACCCGCATCACCACGCTCTCGCCAAACATGGTGGGCAACACGCTGACCCGCAGGTCGACCGGGTGGCCGCCGACGGTAAGCTCGATACGGCCGTCCTGAGGCAAACGCCGCTCGGCAATATCGAGGTTCGCCATGACTTTGATGCGGGTGGTGATCGCGAATGCCAGATGCCGGGGCGGCGGCACCATTTCATACAGCACGCCGTCCGCCTTGATGCGGATCCGGAACTCGTCTTCAAAAGGTTCGAAATGCAAGTCGCTGGCGTGCTCGCGGATGGCCATCAACAGCACCATGTTGAGCAGTTTGCGTACCGGGGCGCTATCGGCCAGGGCCGTCACGTCGTCAAGATTGATCGCGCCGGCGGTGTTGATGCTTGCCGCGGCCGCCGCCAATTCTTCATCTTCTTCCAGGGCCGAAACGATGCTTTCCACACTCTCCGTGCTTTCGCCGTAGTACCGCTCCAGAGCCAGGATCATCGCCGGTTCGGTGGCGACGACCGCGCGGATGTTGTAGCCGAGGAATGTGCGCAATTCATCCTGCACGTGCAGGTTCTGCGGATCGCACATGGCCACGGTCAGCGTCTCGCCGTCAAACTCAATCGGAAGGATCCGATACATTTGGGCCATGGGGGCCGTGACCATTGCCAGCACGTCTTTATTGATCGTGAGGTCGCCGGCCGAGACCGTCGGCAACGACATCTGTTCGGCAAGTGCCTGGGCAAGCTGGTCGTCGTTGATGATGCCCATGTCGAGGGCCACTTTACCCAAGAGCTGGCCGGGATGCTGCTGTTGCTCATCGACCAGCAGTTCTTGCTGCTCATCGGTGATAAAGCCCATGTCGACCAGAACTTGTCCGATACGCCGATGTGCCATAGCTGAGAAGTGGAAAAATGGGGGTCAGAAAATGCTACTGCGATTTGGGTCTAAGATTGAAACAACCTGAAAAACCGCTCCAAGGGGAGAGTGTTTCCGCTACACCGGTTCGGCTTCTTGCTCCACGGGCTGATCGTCGAACATGCCGCGTTCGGCCACGGCGAATCGCTGGGCAAGCTCTTCGGCGTTGTTACACTTGGCCAGGCCATCCTCTTTGGTGATGAGGCCCTCTCGCCATAAATTGAAGATATTATCGTCGAGCAGCATCATGCCGTGTTTCGAGCCGGTCTGGATCGACGATGTGATGCGGAAAATTTTGTTCTCGCGAATCAGATTGGCGATACCAGGCGTTACCACCAGCGATTCGAAGGCCGCGACCCGCCCGCCGCCGACTTTCTTGAGCAATTGCTGGCAGAGGATGCCGATGATTGCAGACGCCAACTGGGTGCGGATCTGTTCCTGCTGGTTCGTGGGAAAGACGTCGATGATGCGGTTGATCGTGCCGGCAGCGCTCGACGTGTGCAGCGTGGCAAACACGATATGCCCCGTTTCGGCCGCGGTGATTGCCGCCTCGATCGTCTCCAAGTCGCGCATTTCACCCACCAGGATGATGTCCGGATCCTGACGCAGCGCCCGACGGATCGCTTCCGAAAACGATGTCACGTCGACGCCCACTTCGCGCTGGTTGATCGTCGATTTCTTATGGTTGTGCTGGAATTCGATCGGGTCTTCGATCGTGATAATGTGGTGGTCGAAATTCTCGTTCAGGTAATCAACCATCGCCGCCAGGGTGGTCGATTTGCCAGAGCCGGTCGGGCCCGTCACAATGACCAATCCGCGCGGCCGAGTAATCAGGGTTTTGAATATTGGCGGCACGCCAAGCTGATCCATCGACCAGAGTTCGTTCGGGATCTGACGCAGCGTCATCGCCACGTTGCCGCGATCCCGGTAAATCGACACGCGGAATCGACATGCTTCACCAAAAGCAAAGCCAAAGTCCGCACTACCGGTCTCTTGAAATTCCTGCTGACAGCGATCCGGCGTGATGCTCTTCATCAACGCCTGCGTGTCCGCCGACTCCAGCACCTTGGTCTTCAGTTTCTGCAGCCTGCCGTGGATGCGGAGTACCGGCGGCTGCCCCACCGTGATATGCAAATCGCTGGCACCCTGCTTGACGCAAGCCGATAGCAATTTGTCGATTAGAATTGTTCCCATGCGATCATTCCCTCGCTGCGGACCGCCGAACAAAACAGACCGCGTGGTCGAAAGCCATTTTCGACAGGCCAATCCCTCCGCCAACCGCGGAGGATTGTCGAAAAGTGCTCGCGACTCGGTTCGCTTTGTCCGTCAGCCTCTCGTACCCGACACAAACTACAACCGCGTGTGGGGACCGGACGGCAGGGAAGCCTCTCCCCGTTGGGATCCACTCACCGGACGGCGACACCCTGGGCCGCACGCCACGGCAAGCGATCACGCCGCTTTACGCCCCACCGAGGCGAACGCCCGTCGACAGGAAGAAAAGGCCTTCGGACGAACGCCAACAGTCTGTTCCGTGAATCAGGCTTTGGGCGGCTAGTAGATTATTCGCCTGCCCAGGCACAAATTCAACATTTTCCACGATATTTCACTGGTCACTTGCCACCACGCGCTTCTGCCGAATCAGATTCGCGAATCATCCGCCTCATGAGCGATTCGCCACCTCGGGCCTCGCCGAAGCCTCCAGGTGGCGACAAACAACTCAGACCTCGAAAAAACTACATGAACACTCTCGCCCATTTCAAATCGTGTCGGTCCCAGGCGCTGACCACGTGGCTACTCGGTTCGTTTGGCGACGCGGAATACCTCTTCAA
Organism: Planctomycetota bacterium; assembly: GCA_022615465.1. Classification (GTDB taxonomy): domain Bacteria; phylum Planctomycetota; class Planctomycetia; order Pirellulales; family Lacipirellulaceae; genus JAKEGR01. The sequence goes on from JAKEGR010000171.1 coordinate 5,471, forward strand.
TCGTGGTGGTACCCTCCAGAACCTTGCGGATACCGTCATCGTAAAGTGTTGACATGCCGCCCTTTATGGCCGCTGCACGAATCTCCTGGGTCGGCGCTCCCTGAAAGGCAAGCTCCCTGATACGCGAACTCATTTTCATCAATTCAAAGACGCCCAGACGACCCCTGTAGCCACCGCCACCGCAATGGTTGCACCCGCGTCCTTTCATAAAGTTGGCCGAAGCTGCCTGTTCCGGCGTGATCCCAGCCGCCTCGATTTCCCTATCGGGGGGGGTATATGGCTGCTTGCATTTGGAGCAAATCACACGTACCAATCGTTGGGCAAGGATGCCAATCACGCTGCCTGCGACCAAGTAAGCGGGAACCCCCATATCGACCATGCGTGTAACAGCACCGGGCGCATCGTTCGTATGCAGAGTACTGAAAACCAAGTGTCCAGTCAGAGATGCTTGAATTCCCATCGAAGCTGTCTCATAATCGCGCATCTCCCCTACCAGAATGATATTGGGTGCTTGTCGCAGCATCGAGCGGATAATCATGGCAAAGTCGAGCCCAATGCTGTGCTTGACTTCAACCTGGTTGATTCCTGGAAGATAGTATTCCACCGGGTCTTCGGCCGTAATGATTTTGCGGTCTGGGCGATTCAAGTCGTTCAGGGCGGCGTACAGCGTTGTCGTCTTTCCCGATCCGGTCGGGCCAGTGACGAGAATAATCCCATTCGGCCGCTTGATTAACCCTCTAAAGGTCTTGAAATCCCGCTCCGACAGGCCAAGCTGCCGAACGCCGATTTTGATGTTGTCCTTATCCAGCAGCCGCATGACGCACGACTGCCCGTGGTTTGTCGGCAGCATGCTGACCCGCAGGTCCAACTCCTTGCCGCCAGCCGTGATCTTGATCCGCCCATCCTGGCAGCGGCGGCGCTCGGCAATATCCATCCGCGCCAAAATCTTGATTCGCGAAAGTAACGCTCCCAACAGCCGGCGCGGCGGGCTGTCGCGTTCGACGAGGACGCCGTCGATCCGATAACGGATACGCACCCGGTCCTCAAACGGCTCGACATGGATATCCGAAGCCCGCAACTGAACCGCTTCGCTGACCATGAGTTGAACCAGCCGCACGATCGGAGCGCTGGCTTCGTCGACATCTTCGCCCCTCTGGTCGTGATCCTCTTCGGTTTCCGTGAAGTCGATGGCCGTATCGGTGAACTCTTGCAGCATCGAGTCGGCCGATTCATCGCCCATCTGGCCGTAATTGCGGTTGATTGCCTCCAGGATGCTTTCGCGCGTTGCAAGCGCGATGTCCACCTTGCGATTCAGGATGAATTGCAGCTTCTCAAAAGTTTCGTAATCGAACGGATCGCTGACCAACACCTTCAGCGCGCCGTCTTCCTCCGATAGTGGAATCACTGCATTTTCGCGAGCGACCGATTCCGGCACGAGCTCGACCACCGACGGCGGAATGGGTACGTCGCGCAGGTCAACAAACTCATAGCCGTGCATGTCGGCCAGGGCCTGCATGACCTGCTCGCTGGTGGCGTAGCCCTGCTTGACGAGAATCTCGTGGACCTTGCCACCGTTGTTCTTGGCAATGGCCTGCGCCTCGGCCAACTGCTCTGGGCCGATGATGCCCCGCCCGACCAGGAATTTGCCAAAGTCTGCCATGGTGATTCCGCGCGAATGTCGTCCTGTTCCGCTCCCAATTCAAGCCGGGCGATGGAGCGCGATGGGTACACGCTGCCCGCTTCCGCCGGCATGCTATTCTACCGCGGCCAAGCGACTTCCGCTTTCAGTTGATGATGCTCTGCGATCGGCTTCCGCCTCTCCCAAGGCGCCGGGAAAAGCGATAACTTCATATACCTCTTACACTAACGTTCACGGCCATAAGTGTCAACTTGAGGCGTGAAGTGGGGTGCTGAGACGCATTCGATGGCGGTATGCTGGTGGGTATGACACGCGAAGAATCCGACCGTGAGGATCTGTTGGGCGAAGCGACTGCGCTGGAGGAACGCATTGAACTGGCACCCATTGCGGGCGCCCCCGGTAGTTCCAGG
>JAKEGR010000172.1 GCA_022615465.1 Planctomycetota bacterium
ATGCGGCAAGCGTATCAAGAAGCGATTCGTGAGGAATACCGTTTCTACAGCTACGGGGATGCGATGTTGATTGTTTAGCGTGGAAAATGGAGAAGGCCCTGCACAACGGGTCGGGCACGGGAACTATCCGCACCAGGACTTGCACCGCGAACGTACGCGGTCGGCCGGCAATGGTGGCCGCGCGCCCCGCTGGCGGCGTGACTACGATCCCAGTACGCCGGCTAAGTTTGCCGCGGAAGTATCAAAGCTGTCGGCCGTGGCGTCGGCCATCGAATGGATCGACACCAGACACACGGCGACGATCAGCGCCAACATGACGGCATACTCAACGGCCGTCGGCCCGTCTTCTTCCCGCAACAGTTTTTTGAAGAGGTCGAACATGGTTGCACCATCCTAGCGGGGAGCTTGTGTTTCACGGAGCTCGAATGGCGTGGGTGCCAGACAAGCCGCCTTCACTCCAAGCCTAGCTTACTCTGGCCGGAAAGCAATTTGTGGTGCGGAAGCCAAAATTGAAGCAACAGCCCACCCAAAACGATTGTGCCGATTGAGCGGGGCAGCGCGGAAGGGAAGGAAAAGATCGCCGGATAGTTGGCAATTGGGCCGCACCGACAGGCTTCAATCGGTGCGGCCCAGATATCGAAAAAGCAAATTCTTCAGACCTACTTGGCCTACGCCTGGAAGGAACTGCCACAGCCGCACGATTTAACGGCATTCGGATTGTCGAACTTGAAGCCGCGGGCATCGATGCCGTCGTAAAAGTCGACCGTGGTGCCATCGAGGTACAAGGCGCTTTTCTTATCGACCACGACGGGTACGCCGTGGTGCTCGTACTTCGCGTCCACCTTCTCGTCGAACTGCTTATCAAAGCCCAAGGCATAGGAGAATCCGCTGCAGCCGCCGCCGGTAACGCCGACGCGGAGGACCGTCCCCGCTTCGAGCTTCTGGTCCTGCATGATTCGCTTGACTTCGTTGGCGGCTTTTTCGGTAAGGATCACGGCCATAGTAAGAGAGACTCCAAAGTGAGGGGGCAATCAAATATTCCGGACAGAGCAGTCCTGTTCTGCACGGCGGACTTGGCAAACCAGGGACGGCTCCCAGACACGCGCGTGTCGAGAGAACCGTGGGGTAATTATAACCATCGCCATCGGGGAGGGAAGCGGGTAATGCGGCGGAAAGGGAGCGGTGTCTCACTGCACTTTGGTGACTCGGCATGATCGAGAAATTTCCATCGCTGTGTTGCAGCCGGTCGACGGCTGATTACTCACAAGGTGCTGGCCGGCGCCCCGAGTTGGCGAAGCCGCGTTACGGCCTCGGTAATGCGTTCGATGGCGAAGTGAACGTCGTCCTGGGAATTGAAGCGGCCAAGGCCAAATCGCAGGCTGCTGCGGGCCGCGTCCGTGCTGAAGCCGAGAGCACGCAGGACATGGCTCGGCTCGGGGTCGGTCGACGTGCAGGCGGCGCCGCTACTGACGGCGAGATTGCCCATGGCCAGCAGCAGCGATTCGCCATCGACGTTGCCGAAGGACACATTGAGATTGCCTGGGAGACGCATGGGCGTGCCGTCGTCGTGACGCAGGTCGAGGGCCGGGCCGCAGAGGCAGATATCTTCGAGCCGGTCGAACAGGCCGGCGGCAAGCTGATCGCGAAGCATCGCGAGGCGTGGGGATTCCAGTGGCATTTCGTTCAGCGCGAGCCGCACAGAGGTTGCGAACCCAACGATGCCCGGCACGTTGAGTGTGCCTCCGCGGCGGCCTTCCTGCTGGCCGCCGCCGGTGATTTGCGGATCCAGTCGAACGATGGGGTCGCGGCGGCGAATGTAGAGCGCGCCGACGCCCTTGGGGCCGTATATCTTGTGTGCCGAAAAACTCATCAAATCGATGCCCAGGTAATTCACGTCGACGGGAGTTCTTCCGACAGCTTGGGTGGCGTCGCAGTGCATGAGCACGCCACGCTGTTTGCAGGCTTGGGCGATTTCGGTGAGTTGTTGGATGATGCCCACCTCGTTGTTGGCCAGCATCACGGTGACAAGACAAGTGTCGTCGCGGATCGCCTCGGCCACTCGTTGCGGGTCAAGCCAACCGGCACGCGGGCTGTCGAATTGCTCGATGCCGAGCAGTGTGATTTCATAGCCGCGTTGGGCAAGTCGTGCGAGCGGATCGAGTACCGCTTTGTGTTCAGTGCAGACACTGACGATATGGTTGCCGCGGCGACGATCGCGTTCGACCGCGCCGCGGATGGCCAGGTTGTTGCTCTCGGTAGCGCCGCTGGTGAAGACGATTTCCTTAGCGTCGGCACTGATGGCGTCAGCAATTGATTGGCGGGCTTTGTTGACCTCATCGCGGGCCGCGTCGCCAAACAGGTGGACGCTGTGCGGATTGCCGTATTGTTCAGTGAAATACGGCAGCATTGCCTCGACGACACGCGGATCGACGCGTGTCGTGGCGTGGTTGTCCATGTAAACAAGTTGGGATGGTTTGGTCGGCATGGCGCACCACAAGCGAACAACGTCGCATGATAATCCATTCTACGCCAAACGACGCAAGAGAACCCTGCCCACCAAACGCTTAACCGAACAGCGCCCGGACAGCGATTTGAGACCACGACTCGAACTCTTCTAGCCGTGAGAGAATATCGTTGACCGGGCTGAAGCGGGCGTCGAGGATGTCCGCCTCGCGAGGATGAACGTGCGGCTGGCTCACGTCGCAGAGATGGACAACACCCAGATGGACGCGGCCAACGGGCGTTTCGTCGTCGTTGATAAGACCGAC